>JACPCT010000063.1 GCA_016184445.1 Candidatus Tectimicrobiota bacterium
GGTGCCGGCCCGCACCACGAAGTGGTTGCCGTGGTACCGGACGGTGACCCGGAACAGGCGCCGCGCCAGCCGCAGCACGTAGTTGTGCTCCGGGTCCACCGGCTCGTCGCCCATCCGGAGCATCTTCACGCCCGCATAGATCAGGAAGAGGGCGAAGAGATACAGGATCCAGTGAAACGCCGCGATCAGCGCGGCCCCCACCACGATCATCGCGCCGCGCATCACCAGGGCGCCCAGGATGCCCCAAAAGAGGACCCGGTGCTGGTAGAGCGCCGGGACGCCGAAGTACCGGAAGATCATGAGGATGACGAAGAGGTTGTCCATGCTCAGGGAGATCTCGACGATGTAGCCCGTGAGGTACTTCACCGCCGCGGACACCCCGTCGTTGTACGTCTTGTCCACCGCGTCCAGCGCCTCTCCCATCCCCAGCCATCGGTTCTCGTACCCGAAGTAGATGAAGATGGAGAAAGCGAGGCTCAGCGAAACCCACACGGCGGACCAGCGGAGGGCCTCCTTCATCTTCACCGCGTGCGCTTCGCGGTGAAAGACGCCGAGGTCCAGCGCCAGCATCAGAAAGACGAACACCAGGAACAACACCCACGCCCAGGCCATCTGCTGCTCCGCGGCGGCGGAACCCTGCTCCATCTTCACGGATGGACAGTTTCCAGCCGGCCCTTACCGTTTGCCCATCTGGCCGGTGAAACCTGAGGACCCCCACAGACTTGCATTTTCCCCGCCCCCGTGACAACTTCCCTCCGTCCTCCCTGCGCCGGCTCTGCACTCGGGCCATGGACCTCCCGGCCCCCGGCCTGGGAGGGGCGCTCCGTGCCCGGACGCCGGAACGCAAGGGATGATCCGCCCCGCCCTTTTCGAGGAGGCCGCCCCATGAACCTCCCCTTTGACGCCCGCAAGCTCGACGCCCTGATGGAGAAAGAGGGGGCCGACCTCCTCCTGGCCTCCTCGAAGGACAACGTCGCTTACCTCCTGGGGGGCTACCGCTTCTTCTTCTTCGAGTTCAAGGACGCCATCGGCGTGAGCCGCTACCTCCCTCTCCTCGGCTACCGCCGGGGCGCCCCGGAGAAGGCCTTCTACCTCGGCAACTCGATGGAGCACTGGCAGCAGGAGTGGGAGCCCCTCTGGGTCCCGGAGGTCGCGAACGCCCATTGGCACAGCGAGAAGGCGGCCAAGGACGCGGCCGGCCGCATCCGCAAGCTCGGCCTCGGGAAGGGGACCATCGCCGTCGAGAAGGGCTTCCTGCCCGCCGATGCCTACACCACGCTGCAAGAGGAGCTTCCGGACGCGCGCCTCGTGGAGGGCCAGGCCATCCTGGAGGAGCTCCGCGCGGTGAAGCGGCCCGGGGAGCTGGCCCTCCTGAAGAAGGCCTCCAGCGCGATCATCGAGTGCATGGTCAAGGTCATGACCACCACCCCGGCGGGCGCCACCACCCTCGACATCGCCGAGCAGGTGCGCAAGGAGGAGGTCCAGCGCGGCCTGAACTTCGAGTACTGCCTCACCTCGGCCGGCCCGGGCTGGAACCGGGCGCCCTCCAAGAAGGCGCGCTGGGAGAGGGGCCGCTCCCTCTCCCTCGACTCGGGCGGCAACCTGCACGGCTACCTGGGCGACCTCGCCCGCATGGCCGTCCTGGGGAAGCCGACGCCCCTCATGAAGGACCTCCTGGCCGAGGTGGAGGCCGTCCAGATGGCGGCCCGCTCCGCCGTGCGGCCCGGGGCCACGGGCGCCGCCATCTTCGAGAAGGCCCTGGCCGAGCAAGCCAAGTGCCCCCACAAGGATGAGCTCGTCTTCGCCGCCCACGGCATGGGCATCATCCAGCACGAGGCGCCCCGCCTCACCTCGGCGGGGGTGGTCCCCTACCCCGGCCCCTACGAGAACCGCCCCCTCGAGGCCGGCATGGTGCTCTCCATCGAGACCGACCTGAAGAACCGCGAGGTGGGCTTCCTGAAGCTGGAGGACACCGTGGTGGTCACCCCCTCCGGCTGGGAGGCCTACGGCGACGGAGCCCGCGGCTGGACCGTCGGCGAGGGCTAGGGGCCTCCCCGCCGGCGGCATTCCGCATCCCCCCACCGTGCCCCGCGGGAGCCCTCCCCCCCCGGGGGCAGGAGCGCGCATGAAACGCCGGACCGGCTCGGACCTCATGCTGGGGACCCTCTTGAGCGAGGGCGTCCGCCACATCTTCGGCAACCCGGGCACCACCGAGCTCCCGCTCATGGACGCCCTCGTCACGGAGAAGGGCCTCGCTTACGTGCTCTGCCTCCAGGAGTCCGTCGCCGTGGGCGCCGCCGAGGGCTACGCCTTCGCCTCGGGCGGGGCGGGGGTCATCAACCTCCACGTGGCCCCCGGCCTGGGGAACGCCCTGGGGATGCTCTACAACTCGAAGCGGGCGGGCACGCCCCTCGTCGTCACGGCGGGGAACCAGGGCCAGGAGGGCCACCTCTGCGAGACCGTCCTGTGGGACGACCTCCCGCGGATGGCGGCCCCCCTCACCAAGTGGGCCTACGAGGTCCGCCGCGTCGAGGACCTCGAGCAGGCCCTGCGGCGGGCCGTCAAGGTCGCCCTCTCGCCCCCGACGGGCCCCGTCTTCCTCTCCCTGCCGGGGGACGTGATGCTCGCCCCCCCTCCCCCCATGCAGGGGAGCCCCACCCGCATCGCCACCGCCTTCCCCGCCGCCGAGGCGGGCGTCCGGCGCGCCGCCGAGGCCCTGGCCCAGGCGAGGCGCCCGGCCATCGTCGCGGGCTCGGGGGTCACCCGCTCGGGCGCCGTCCAGGAGCTCGTCCGCCTCGCGGAGCGCCTGGGCGCCCAGGTCTTCGGCGAGAGCGCCTCGAACACCATCGCCTTCCCCCTCGGCCATCCCCTCTACTCGGGCGAGCTGGTGCGCGTCGCCAAGCACCTGCGGGCCCAGCTCGAGGGTTTCGACCTGCTCTTCTTCATCGGGACGGAGGCCTTCATCCTCTCCTTCCCGCCGGACGTGCCCATCATCCCCGCGGGCACGCGCACCATGCACCTCGACCTCAACGCCTGGGAGATCGGGAAGAACTACCCCGCCGACCCCGCCCTGCTCGGGGACCCCGGGGCCACCCTGGCCCTGCTCCTCCCCGCCCTGGAGGAAGCCCTGGGGGAGGCCGGGCGGGCGCGCGCCCAGGAGCGCCGCCGCGAGGCCGAGCTCACGGCGACCGCGCTCCGGAAGAAGCTGACCCCCCCCGCCCTCACCCCCGAGAGCGAGTCCGCCAAGGGGATGCCCCCCGCCGTCTTCCAGGCGGCCCTGGGCGAGGCCCTTCCCCGCGGATGCGCCCTGGTGGATGAGTCGATCACCACGGGCGGCCCGGGCCTGCGGCAGGCCGTCGCCGGGAAGGCCGGCGGCTACTTCGGGATGAAGGGGGGGGGGATCGGCCTGGGCCTCCCCACGGCGCTGGGGGTGAAGGTGGCGCTGCCGGAGCGGCCGGTGGTGTGCGTCTCGGGGGACGGCTCGGCCATGTACACCATCCAGACGCTCTGGTCCGCCGCCCGCTACGGGGTGGGCTGCGTCTGGATCATCGCCAACAACCGCAGCTACCGCATCCTCAAGGAGCGCGTCCTGAACCTCCAGGGGAACTCCCAGGAGCTGCGGCGCTTCGTGGCCATGGACCTGCGGGAGCCCGAGATCGGCTTCGCCGGCCTCGCCGAGGGGATGGGCGTCCCCGCCCGGCGCGCCGACACGGCCAAGGAGCTCAAGAGCGCCCTCGCGGGCGCCCTCGCCGCCGGGAAGCCCTGCCTGATCGACGCGCGCGTCCAGAACGAGGAGCTCGAGCGGGGGTAGGTTATCTATCTAGAACCACCCCCCAATACCTCCCCCTGAGGGGAAGGAGAAACCCGCCCCCCTTGAGGGGGGAGGGAGCGCCAAAGGCGCGATGGGGGGTGGAGGCTTCGGCACCCTCACGCCACCCCCAGCCTCGCCGCCAGCGCCTCCAGCGCCCGCTCGAAGCAGCCCATCGGGGCCCGCACCACCCCCGCCCCCACTTGGCCCACGCCGGGCCTCTTGTGGGCGATGCCGGTGTTGATCACCGGGGCCACCCCCGTCTCGGCCACCTTGCGCACGTCGATGCCCTGCGGCACCCCCTCGAAGTCGAGGGCGGGCAGCGTCCAGTCCGCGCTGCGGCCGACCGTGATCTCGCACATGGCCTGGGTGAAGCCCAGGGCGTCCGCCGCCCGGCCCGCCCCCACGAAGCCCGCCACGGCGGGGGAGGCCGCCATGGCGAAGCCGCCCAGCCCGATCGTCTCCACGATGGCCGAGTCCCCCATGTCGGGGTTGGCGTCCGCCTCGGTGAAGCCCGGGAAGTAGAGCCCGCGCGGCATCTCCACCGGGGCGGTGAACCACTCCTCCCCCGTCCCGCTCACCCGGACCCCGAAGTCCGTCCCGTTGCGGCTCATGGCGGTGACGATGGAGGAGCCCTCGACGCCCCCCGCGGGGTCGGTGACGGCCTTGCCGATGGCCATCGCGACGTTGAGGAAGAACTGGTCGTTCCCCGCGATGAACTCCAGGGCGGCGGCCAGCCCCTCTCCATCTCCCGTGGGCGCCGCCCGGGCGAGCCAGGGCGCCATCTCGCGCAGGAAGAGGCCGGTCGAGGCGGTGTTGCGCTGGTGCATCTCGCCCCCCATGGCGAGCCCGCGCGCAACGAGGCCCCGCAGCGGGAGCCCCCCCCGCAGGCGCAGCGCCCCGGCGAGGAGGGGGGCCAGCCCCTCCGCCAGCCAGCGCAGGCGCGCCAGCACCCCGGCGTCGTTCCCCCCGAAGCGCATCACCTTCCCCAGCCCCTCGTTCAGGGTGCAGAAGGCCCGGTTCCCGAAGGCCCGGTTCTCCACCACCAGGACGGGCATGCTCCGGGTGGTGATGCCCGTCATGGGCCCCACGGCGCCGAAGTGGTGGTTCGGGTGGAAGTCGACCGCCCCCGAGGCCGCGAGCTTTTCCGCCGAGCCCAGGTCCTCCGCCCAGCCCTCCAGGACCAGCGCCCCCGCCACCGCCCCCCGCAGGGGGCCGCACATCCGCTCCCAGCCGATGGGGGGGCCGGCGTGCAGCACCACCCGCTCCCCCCCGCCTGAAAGGGCCGCGATCACCTCCCCCGCCGGCCGCACGTCCACCAGGACGGGCTCGGCCGCCTGGATGCGCCGCAAGACCTCAGCGTTCGCCCGCCCAATGACGCCCATGGAACCTCCGATGAAAAAAAGAGAAGCCGTATTATCCCTTAATACCCCGTAATATCCCTGAAAGCCCAGGAAAATCAGATCAAACCGCCCAAAGGGACCACCCGGCTTCCCTCCTCGGACCCACCGGGCGCACCGCCCCGGGGAGAATATACCCCCGCGCGGCCCGGGGGCCCCGGCATCAAATTCGCGCAGGTTCCGGCCAGGGGGGGGCCGCCCCTGCGGACGAACCCCCGCCGATGTTCCCTATTCCCCCGCCCACCTCGTCTCCCGCAAATTCTCCACCACGACCCGCCCGGCCTTCACGACCCAGCGCTTCTCGGGCTGATCGATGATGATGTCGTTGTAGTTGAGGGTGTCGAGGACGGTGAAGTCGGCGTCCTTGCCAGGGGCGATACCGTAGCGGTCCTCCACCCCGAGCACCCGGGCGGCGTTCGCGGTGAACATGGGGGGGATGAGGGCGCGCTCGGCGGTCCCGCTCATGTGGGCGACGCAGGCGAGGAGGAGGCCGATCTCCAGGAGGTCGCCGCGGCCCGAGGGGGTGAAGGCGTTGCGGATGTTGTTGGAGGCGATGGAGACGTTGGCCCCCGCCCGCAGGAGCGCCTTGACGGGGGTGAGG
>JACPCT010000064.1 GCA_016184445.1 Candidatus Tectimicrobiota bacterium
CTCCACGCAGAAGTGGCTCGAGATGCACGGCATCGAGCACTGGACCCACTTCTACACCGACTACGGCGTGGGCCTGCAGAAGAAGTTCTTCGGCCACTTTCTCAAGGGCCAGAAGACGGGCTGGGACAAGCAGCCCAAGGTGATGCTCCAGGTGCGCCATCCGGGCGAGAGGTTCGCCGGGCGGAGCGAGGGCGAGTGGCCCCTCAAGCGCACCCGCTGGACCAAGTTCTACCTCGACCCCGCCGGCGCGGGCCTCTCCACCAAGGGCGGCGCCGCGGGCAAGGCCGCCTACGACGGCCTGGGAGAAGGGGTCACCTTCATGACGCCCCCCTTGAAGGCCGGCACCGAGATCACCGGGCCCAGCGCCGCCAAGCTCTTCGTCTCCTCCTCCACCCGGGACGCCGACCTCTTCCTCATCCTGCGGGTGTTCGACCCGAACATGAAGGAGGTCACCTTCCAGGGGGCGCTCGACCCGCACACCCCGATCGCGCAAGGGTGGCTGCGGGCCTCCCACCGCAAGCTCGACCCGAAGCTCTCCCTCCCCTACCGGCCCTACCACACCCACGACGAGGTGCAGCCCCTCAAGCCGGGCCAGGTGTATGAGCTCGACATCGAGGTCTGGCCCACCTGCATCGTGGTGCCCGCCGGCCACCGCATCGCCCTGACCGTGCGGGGCAAGGACTACGAGTACCCGGGCGGCCCCGGCCGGGGGCTGGGGACGCTGGGCGCGGTCTTCACCGGGGTGGGGCCCTTCAAGCACGACGACCCCGAGGATCGCCCCCCCAAGGTCTTCGGTGGCAAGGTGACGATCCACGCGGGCAAGGGGCGGCCCAGCTACATCATGCTGCCCATCATCCCGCCGAAGAGAGGGAAGTAGGCGGCGGGCGGTTCGGCGCGGGGGCGCCCCGGAGGGCCCCCGCCTCGCCGGGGAGGGGAAAGGGCATGCCGGACATCGCCCGCCTGTCGGCGGCCGAGCTGGTTGGCCTCTACCGCCGGAAGCAGCTCTCACCGGTCGAGGCGGCGCGGGCGGCCTTTGGCCGCATCGCGGCCTGCGACGGCGCGGTCAACGCCTTCTGCCTCGTGGACGAGGAGGGGGCGCGGGCCGCCGCCCGCGCCTCCGAGGAGCGGTGGCGCAGGGGCGAGCCCCTGGGCCCCGTGGACGGGGTGCCCGCCACCATCAAGGACCTGGTCCTCACCCGGGGCTGGCCCACCCGCCGGGGGAGCAAGACGACCGACGATCAGCCCTCGGAGGAGGACGCCCCTCCCGCGGCCCGCCTGCGCGAGAGCGGGGCCGTCCTCATCGGGAAGACCACCACCCCCGAACTCGGCTGGAAGGGGGTGACCGACTCCCCCCTCACCGGCATCACCCGCAACCCCTGGAACACCCGGATGACGCCCGGGGGCAGCAGCGGAGGGGCCGCCGCGGCCTGCGCCCTCGGCATGGGCACCCTCCATCTGGGGAGCGACGCCGGGGGCTCCATCCGCATCCCCGCCGGCTTCACCGGCGTCTTCGGGCACAAGCCCAGCTTCGGGCGCGTGCCCACCTACCCCCCGAACCCGAACCACACCCTCGCCCACGCGGGCCCCATGACGCGCACGGTCGGGGACGCCGCCCTCATGCTCAACGTCCTCGCCCGGCCCGACGCGCGCGACTGGTTCGCTCTTCCTTATGAGGAGCGGGACTACCGGGTGGGGCTGGAGGGGGGCGTCGCCGGCCTGCGGCTCGCCTTCAGCCCCACCCTCGGCGGCGCGAGGGTGGACCCCGAAGTGGCCGAGAGGGTAGCCGGGGCCGTCCGCGTCTTCGAGGAGCTGGGCGCCCGCGTCGAGGAGGCCGACCTGGGCATCGGCAACACCGAGAAAATCTTCTGGACCATCTACTTCGGCGCCGCGGCCGCCCTCGTCGCCGGCATCCCGGCGGAGAAGCACTCCCTCATCGACCCCGGCCTCATCGAGGTGGCCCGGGAGGGCGCCGCCATCCCGCTCCTGGACTTCGTGCGCGCCTCGGTCACCGAGCGGGCCGCCGCCGGGCGCCAGATGAAGCTCTTCCACCAGGCCTACGACCTGCTCTTGACCCCCATGCTCCCCATCCCCGCCTTCGAGGCGGGCAAGGAAGCCCCCGGGGAGGGCAGGCCGGGCCGCTGGGTGAAGTGGACTCCCTTCACCTATCCCTTCAACCTCACCGGCCAGCCGGCCTGCTCGGTCCCCTGCGGCTTCACCTCCGGAGGCCTCCCCGTGGGGCTCCAGATCGTGGGCCCCATGCACGCCGACGCGCTTGTGCTCCGCGCCGCCCGCGCCTTCGAGTCGGCGCGGCCCTTCGCGATGCCGGAGGGGCCGAGGGAGGGGTAGCTGCAAAACGCCGCCGGATTGCTCGCTAATTTACCTCCCAGCATTACGAATCATATCAGTGCTAACTACTCCAAAACCGTTCTGCTCCTCGATGTAAGGTATAGCATCGTTATCGTGGCCGAACCAATTATAGATTTCCCTAACCAAACAAAATGCGACCATGCCTGGATTAAGTGTTCGAAAATCACATTGATGCCTGCTTTGAAAGCAGGAATCGGGCGCAAGTCTTGTATTAGGAAACCCAAATCGTTGGTTTGAGTTCAACGGGCCTGGTGCCAGTAAACTCGGCTGATCGGAAACGGTAAAGTTCTGGATTCGGAACGAGAAGAGAAAATTAGTTGGCTCCGGATTTGCGGAGGTCACAATTTGGTGATAGAGCTCGGCAAAAAGGTAGTTCATTTCGACTAAAGCCAGAGGATTAATTCTCAGGGGCTGACCTGGGCGATTACTCAACCCCCAGCATAAGCTTTCGGCCGTCCCCACGAAAATTAAGGTTCCGTCTCTCCATAGTTCAAGTAGCCGCACCCCTGGCATGACACTTCGCCGTAACTGAGCTCTTATGATCCTACTTTCAGTCCCTACGGTGACATCGAACCCATGAGGACGGAGTTCTGGCGGCCTCTCTAATAATCGGACCATCGCATTGTCTCGACCTTCAAATAGATCTGTTACCTCGAATCGCCGATATGGGCTTGCCGCAATCACAACTAGGGGCTGATCATTAAGTTCTGCGGCACCTATAGCGTCTTCAATCCGTCCATTCAATTCCGTCTCGACGCTTTCTCCTGGTGACTGCGTGGAACCTGAGAAATTGAGTCGTTCGAGCACACGTGCCAATGTTTCTTGAACTTCTTGTGTTGCCTGTGTGATTAAATTGGAATGTCCGCCCATTTTTAATTGGCTATGAAATTGTTGAATGTTCATGTGTGATGTGCCTGCTCGTCTCCTTTCTGCATACCCAAAGGTAAATCCCGAAGTTTGGATATCTCCTTCCATCGGTTTGGTTAACAAGAATGGTTTCAATTCTTCGGGTTGCTTTGGAATAATGAATGCGGCAACGCCGCGGCCATCGTTCGAAGAAGATGGAAACCATTTTGCTTCAATATGCTCTATCCGTGGAAATGTTTGGGTGTCAACTATTGAAAGGCACCGCTCGAAATTTATTAAATCTCCGGGAAATGGACTGAGAGCTTCAATCTCATCTTCTGAATGCACATCACTCCTTCGTGTTCTGGCGCCAATTAGAATAATCCCGCCATTGGCATTGGCAAAGGCACACGCGTCTTTTGCCATTTCAAATTTTTGGTTGTTGTTATCCAATTGATAAGGCGAAGACTTGCAGTCAAATGACTCGCTTTCAATCTTTCCAATGAGTCTTTCAAACTCGCCATTCTCCAATATTTGGAGAATTTCATTTGTGATTGAATTCTGGGGCACTGTTACTACCTCCCTATACCCCCCCCTACCACCCCGCCGCGTAGGACTCGCGCCGGGGGTCGGCCCCGCCGAGGAGGAGGCCCGTCTTGGGGTCGCGGAGGATGCAGCACACCCCGCCCGGCCGCCAGCCGTAGTCGGGCCAGGCGTCGAGCTTGTAGCCCCGCGCCCTGAGCTCCGCCCCCGCCTCGCGCTCGATCGACTGCTCCACCACCGCCCGGCCCGGCTTGTACTCGTGCGGCCAGAAGGAGTTGGGGAAGTTGAAGGTCGCGCCGCGCGGGGCCTCGGTTGCCATCTGGGGCGCCATCCCGAACTCCACGATGTTGAGGAACACCTGGGCCATGGCCTGGGGCTGCACGTCCCCGCCCGGGGTGCCGAGGGTCATGTGGAACTGGCCGTCCTTCATCACCAGGGCGGGGGCGGGGGTGAGGCGGGGGCGCTTCCAGGGCTGGACGCTGCTCGGGTGCGCTTCTTCCAGCCAGCTCTGGGAGCCGCGCCCCGAGACCGCCGCCCCCACCCCCGGGAAGATGGGCACGTCGGCGCTGCCGTCCGAGGGGGTGGCGGCGAAGGCGTTGCCCTCGGCGTCCACGGCGGTGCAGAAGGAGGTGTCCTGCTCGAAGGCACCCGCCCCGGCCGTCTCTTTCAATCCGAAATCAGTGGCCTTGCGCCCGTTCCCGTTCCGCTGGAAGGCCCAGGGGTCGCCGGCGGGGGGCATCTGGCCGAAGGCCTCCTCCCGGGCGAGGAGCCTCGCCCGCTCGGCCGCGTAGCCCTTGGAGAGCAGGCCCTCGATGGGCACCTCGACGAACTCGGGGTCCCCGAGGTAGGCGTGGCGGTCGGCGAAGGCGAGGTCGAAGGCGGCGAAGAGGGCGTGGAGGTAGGCCGGCCGGTTGTGGCCCAGGGCCTGGAGGTCCACGGTCTCCAGGAGGTTCAGCGCCTGGGGCAGGGACGCCCCCTGGCACCAGGGCCCGCAGGCGAAGACCTCATGGCCCTTGTAGGTGGAGACGACGGGCGGCTCCTCCTTCACGTGGAAGTCCGCCAGGTCCTCCAGCGTCATCGCCCCCCCGTTCTTCTGGATGAAGTCCACGATGCGGCGGGCGGTCTCGCCCCGGTAGATCTCCTCCCGCGCCGCCCGGATGCCCGCCGGCCGCGAGCCCGTTTTTGCCTCGGCCCGCGCCATCCGCCCGAAGGTTTCGGCCAGCTCGCGGTGGAAGACGGGCGATCCCACCGGCGCCAGCTCCCCCCCGGGGAAGTAGACGGGCCGGTTCTCCGGGAAGCGGTGGTAGTTCTCCCGCCCCTCGGTGATGTGCTCGTGCATGAAGTGGTGCATGGGGAAGCCGCGCCCCGCGAGCTCGGCCGCGTCGGCCGCCACCTCGGCGAAGCGCATCGTGCCGTACCTCTCCAGGGCGGTGAGCCAGGCGTCCGCCGCCGCGGGCACCACGCAGCGGGCGACGCCTGGCGGGATCTCGCCCCCCCACTTCTCCCTGAACCACCGGATGGAGGCCGCCCGGGGCCAGCGCCCCAGGCCGCTGATCGTCACCACCCGCTTCTCCCCGGCGAGGTAGAGGATGATGGGAGCCACCCCCAGGAAGGAGATCATGTCGGTCAGCAGGACGCTCATGCACAGCCCCGCCGCCACCCCCGCGTCCACGGCGTTCCCGCCCCGGTCGAGGATCCGCAGGCCGGCCTGGGTGGCCAGGTGGTGGCCCGAGGCCACCATGGCCCGGCGGCCCGTCACCTGGGGCCGGTGGGAGAGGTACTCGCGTCCGTCGGGCAGGCGGTGGCGGAAGGCCATGCGCGCATCCTCACGCGGGGGGGAACGATGGCGGCTCGGGGGCTTTCTACCACAGGCCGGGGCCTCGGAACGAGTGGGGGGCGCCAGCCATTTTTTTTCGCGTGAAGGTCCGTGAAAACAGTGGAATTTTCACTTTGCCCTTCCCGGCGTGAGAGCCCCGCGGGGCACCTTGTGTTTTTTCGGCGGGAATTCCCGTGAAATTGGTGGAAATTGCGTTTTCATCCCCTGCCCATCCCTTTCGCCTATGTGTCTGTAGGGGCGGGTTTGAAACCCGCCCCTACAAAGAAGCGGGCGCCCTCGCCCTGTGCGAAAGCGCACCACCCCCCGGGGGCAAGATAAACCCGCCCGGCCCGGAAGCCCTTGCATCATTTTCGCGCTGGTTCGGGGATCGGGGATTCTTTTGCGGGGGCGGATGGGCGGTGTTTATTCCGTAGGGGCGAATCTTGTATTCGCTCCGCCGTGCCGGAAATGGGCGGACACGAGGCCTTCGCCCTCCGAAGGGGCTTCGGCCTCCGAAGGAGGGTTCGCCCCCGCGGAGGACCGGCCGGGGGGTGATGCCGTGGGGGCCTCACCCCTACGCCGAATGTGCGTAGGCCTCGGTGACGCCCGCCAGGGAGCGGTAGATCTCGAGGTAGCGGTCCACCATCCGGTGGTGGCTGAAGCGCCCGAGGGCGTGCGCCCGCACGGCGGCCCGGTCGAGCGCCAGGGCCTGGGGGAGGAGGGCGGGCAGCCCCTCCCAGGAGGCGGCGTGAAAGCCGGTGGCGCCCCAGTCCACCACCTCGCCCACCGAGCCGCGGTTGCAGGCGAGGACGGGGGTGCCGCAGGCCATGGCTTCCACCATGACGAGGCCGAAGGGCTCCTCCCACTGGATGGGGAAGAGGAGCGCGGCCGCGTTCTTGAGCAGCTCCACCTTCTGGGCGTGGTTCACCGGGCCGGCGCAGGTCACCGCCTTCCCGTCGGCCCGCGGGCGGATGATCTCGTCGAAGTAGGTCTGCTCCCCGGCGTCCCCCGGGGCGCCCGCCAGGACGATGGGCATCCCCGCCCGCCCGGCCGCCTCGATGGCGTCGTGGGGGGCCTTCAGGCGGTTCATCCGCCCGAGGTAAGCGAGGTAGCCCCCCTTTCCCTCCCCCAGCCCGTAGGCGCCGAAGTGGATCCCGTGGTGGACGACCGGGATGCTCCGGCGCCTTCCGGCGGGGATCCCGCTCACTTGGTTGCCGCTGATGGCGGCCACGGGGACGGCCGGGTAGCGCTCGAGCAGCCAGCGCTCGTCCATCGAGAGCATGGTGGGCAGGGTGTGGAGGACGGGCGCCTTGGAGAGCGCGCCGAAGGGGATGTGGGCGCAGCCCGTGTGGGAGTGGATGACGTCGAAGGAGCCGCTCTCCCTGAGCGCCGCCTCGAAGTTCGCGTTGGCGTAGCCCTCGTAGGTCCAGGCGTCGCCCCGGGCCATGGCCTCGATGAGGTTCACGTCGCAGCCCGGCCGGAGCTTGGCGCTCGTCTTGGAGTCGCCCGAGGCGTAGAGCGTCACGTCGTGCCCCCGGCCCACCAGCTCCTCGATCAGCCAGTGGAGGCGCAGCTCGATCCCGCCGTAGGTGCTGGGGGGCACGCTCGCCCAGAGGGGGGCGATCTGGGCGATCCGCAGGGGGGCGGGGCGGGGAGCCGTCATGGGAGAGCCCTCCAGCCGCAGAGCTTCGGCGCGGGAGAAAAGACCTCTTCAGTCCGGCGGCGGCAGGGAGCTCGGTGCGGCGGGCGCCCGGGGCAGCGGCCGCTGCGCGGCCGCGCGCACCCAAGGAGGCTTGGGCCCGGTCGGTCAAAGGGAAAAGCGGAGGTGGTGCCCCTTTTGGATCAGCAAACGAACTCTGCCGCGCCCCGGTTCCTGGGATGGAGGGGGGAAATCAGCCGGACGGAGACTTGGGGCGGAAGGGCCGCTCTCCCTTCGCCTCGCGCCCGTGACAGGATGTCAATTTGAACGGCGAAGAAGATGTCGTTTCGGATTTTTTTCGCCGGACCCTCAGGCGGCGGGGGCCGGGGCCCCGGCGCGCTCCATCATCCGGGCGAGGACGCGCTCGGCCGAGAAGTATTCCTCGGCGATCTCGCGCGCGGCCCGGCAGTGGCCGGGGTAGTCCGCCCGGATCGCCTCGAAGGCCGCGAGGATGTCCTCCATCGTCCGGAAGGGGAAGAGGCCCTCCCCGGCCGGGAGGACGGCGCCGAAGCCGGTGTCCTGGGTGACGACGGGCCTGCCCGCCGCGAGGAAGCAGGCGGAGCGGTCGCTGAACCACCCGGTCCAGGGGCGCACGTACTGGTCCTTGGCCACGGTGAACTCCCCGCGCGAGGCGAGGATGTAGTCGCGGTAGGGGAAGATGTCCCGGGAGAGCGCGAGGGCGTCCGCGACGCGCCAGCCGCGGGAGCGGAGCATCCGGGTCACCTCCTCCTCCCGGCAGGCCAGGGCCATCTCCAGGGGCTCGCCCGTCCGCCGGGGGAGGTCCACGAACTTCAGCAGCTCCAGGTGCTTGCTCCAGAGGTAGGTCTCCCCCTCCCAGAGGGCGTCCTTGCCCGTCTGCCTCCAGCTCGTGATGGTGGTGAAGGGGGCGGGGCCTCCCGGGGAGCCGTCGCGCCCGCCCCCGGGCTGGCGCCACCAGTCCATGACGACGGGCTGGCGGGTGGGCTTGAAGTCGAACTGGGTGCAGAGGGGGATGCCGCAGCCGGGCCGGCCGATGTTCTCCCCGAAGGTGAACCAGTGGGTGTGGGCGTCCAGGAAGGAGACGGTCTTCTGCATGCCCTGGCGCACCTCGACCTGGGCCAGGAAGGGGTCCGACTCGACGTAGATCCGCACCGGCACGCGGGTGTGCTCCCCGCGCAGGATGGTGGCCCCGGTCACGTTGAGGAGGACCTCGGCCCGGCCGAGCACCCGCTCAAGGGCGGCGGGCGAGAGGCCGTGGAGGCCGCCGTCCGAGGGGGAGCGGTAGGACCACTTCCCCGCCAGCCCGCACCAGGACATGAGCCGGGCGAGGTAGCGGACGGTGTAGAGGCTGCGGCTGGTGACGGCGTCCTGCTCGGGGTCGAAGGGCCAGGAGCCGGTGTCCTCGAGGTAGTAGACGTCGTAACCCAGCCGGCGGAAGCCCTCCAGGTAGTGGAGCGCCTGCCAGGCCACCCCGGCGAAGGGGGACTGGCCCATGAAGCCCATGACGATGAGCGCCGGTTTGCCGGGCACGGGTGCTGCCCTCCGGGGGGCCGGCGCGGGCCGGCGGGCGCCTCTACCGGGCACGGAGCTCATTCCCCCGCGGCGGGGATGGGCTCGTGGCGCGCGATCTCCATCTGCTGGCGGTAGAGGCTCGCGTAGAGGCCGTCGAGGGCCACGAGCTGGGCGTGGCTCCCCGCCTCCACGATCCGCCCGCGGTCGAGGACCAGGATGCGATCCGCGTTGCGGATGGTCGAGAGGCGGTGGGCGATGATGAAGGTGGTCCGGTTCTCCATGAGGCGGTTCAGGGCATCGAGGAGGAGGCCCTCGGTCCGGGCGTCCAGGGCCGAGGTCGGCTCGTCCAGGATGAGGATGGGGGCGTCCTTCAGGAAGGCGCGCGCGATGGAGAGGCGCTGCTTCTCCCCGCCGGAGAGGGTGGCCCCCCGCTCCCCGATGATGGTGCCGTAGCCCTCGGGCAGGCGGCGGATGAACTCGTCCGCGTTGGCCGCGGCGGCGGCGGCCTCGATCTGCTCCCGCGTGGCCTGGGGCCGCCCGTAGGCGATGTTCTCGGCCACGGTGAGGGGGAAGATGAAGGACTCCTGGAGCACGATGGCCACCTGCCCGCGCAGGCCCCGCAGGCGGATGCGGCGGATGTCCTCCCCGTCCACCGTGATGCGGCCGGACCAGGGGTCGTAGAAGCGCACGAGGAGGCTGACGAGGGTGGTCTTGCCCGCCCCCGTGGGGCCCACGATGGCCATCGTCCCGCCCGGCTCGGCCTGGAAGGAGATGCCCTGGAGCGCCGCCCGGCCCTTCTCGTAGCCGAAGGCCACCTCCTCGAAGCGGACCCGGCCCCGGATCCGGACGTCGCGGGCGTCGGGGCGGTCCTCCACGTCGAGGGGGGCGTCGAGGATCTCCATCACGCGCTCCGCCCGCGCCGCCGCGTCCTGGATGGTGGAGGCCGTGTAGGTGATGGCGTTGAGCGGGGCGTAGAGGGACTGGAGGTAGGAGAGGAAGAGGACGATGGTCCCCACCGTCACCCGCCCCTCGAGCGCGTAGAGGGCGCCCAGGTACATGATGCCCGCCGTCCCCACCGCGGTCACGAAGCCCACGAAGAGCTTGAACCACATGTCCGCCTGCGCCGAGCGCTCGTAGGCCGAGACGGTCTGCTCGGCGTAGGAGCGGAAGCGCGCCTGCTCGACCTCCTCCCGCGTGAAGGCCTGCACCGCCGGGATGGCGCTCAGGGCCTGGGTCACCATGGCCATCATCCGGCCCTCGAGGTCACGGCGCTCGCGGCCGCGCTGCTGCATGGGCTTCCCGAAGATCCGGATGGAGAGCACGAGGAAGGGGGCCACCGCCATGGCGAGCATCGTCATGGCGGGCTCGATCCGCCACATGATGACGAACATGGTGGCGAGCATGATCAGGGACTGGAGGGCCGGCAGCAGGGCCCCGGCCACGAGGGCGTTGACGCAGTAGGCGTCCCCGGTCACCCGGGCCACGGTGTCGCCCACCGCCCGGCGGCTGTGGAAGAGGAGCGAGAGCCGCTGGAGGTGGAGGAAGATGTCCGCCGCCAGGTCGTACACCATCCGCTGGCCCAGGCGCACCGTGGAGGAGAGGTTGGCCAGGGTCATGAGCCAGCCCAGGAGGAAGAGGCCCAGGGTGCCGACGCACACCCAGAGGAGGAGGCCCTCCGCCCCCCCGCTCCCCGGCAGATGGGCGAGCCAGCCGCGCGCCCCCTCGGGGAGAGGCTGCTGGCCCAGCACCTGGTCCAGCAGGAGCTTCATCGGCCAGGGCTTCAGCACCTCGAGCGCGATGCCGAGGAACATGGTCAGGATGACGGTCCCGAACTGGCCGCGGTGGGGCCAGAGATAGCGCAGGAGCCTGCGGCAGGTCTTCATGCGGCGCGCACCTTCTCCGCGCGCCGGGGGAGGAGGACGCCCTCGCCCCTCTCCCTGAGGACGCGCACGAGCTTCCCGGCCGCCGCCGCGCAGTCGCGCAGGATGGCCGCGCCCAGCAGGAGCGCCCCGCCGCCCAGGACGGCCGCCGTGAGGAGGGCCCCTTCGCGCGCCGCCTCGGGGGCGAGCGTGGCGAACAGGCCCGCGGCGATGGCCCCTCCGGCCGAGGGCCTGGGCCAGATGCGGAAGCGGAAGAGCTGCTTGCCCGCCCCGTGCTCCTCCACCGCCGCCCGCAGGCGCACCCCGCCCATGAGCCCCCCGCGCACCTCGAGGTCCCAGCGGCCGAACTCCCCGCCCGGGAGCACTTGGGCCCGGGCCCTCCGCAGGGCCTTCATCAGGGCGCCCAGCACTTCCTCGAGCGGGCGCCAGCGCTCGTGCCAGAGCGAGATCCGCCGGGGCCCGGGCAGGGCCAGGTCCGAGAGGCGCGTCCCCCGCCAGGGGGTGAGGCCGAAGGCGAGCCGGCCCCACAGGCGGGCGAGCGGCTGCAGCAGGTGGAGATAGCCCGTCAGCGCCAGGCGCTTCCAGTGCTCCGCCGGGGTGTGGTCCGGCGAGGGGAAGTGGGAGCGGACGGCGCTGAGCGCCGCCTGGGCCAGCGTGGCCGAGGCCGCCAGGGCGAAGGGGAGCCCCGCCCAGTGCAGGG
>JACPCT010000065.1 GCA_016184445.1 Candidatus Tectimicrobiota bacterium
GGTGAGCTACTGCCTCGCCCTCCTGCCCGTCGGGATGATGCCCTCCCTCATCGGGCTGGCGGGGGCGGTCTATTTCTTCGTCTCGCTGTTCCTCGGGCTGAGCTATCTGGCCTGCGCCATCCACATGGCCAGGGAGCGGACCCCGGCCGCCGCGCGGCGGGTGTTCTTCGCCTCGCTGGCCTACCTTCCGCTCGTGCTGCTGGTCATGGCGCTCGACCCCAGGGGATTTTGACAAAGATGGACGAGCAGGCCCGCCTCCAGGCGCGGAACCGGCGGCTCGGCCTCCTTCTCTTTTTGGGCATCGTGGCCCTGGCCGCCTTCTCGGTGGCCGTGGCCGCCTGGAAGTAGCCCCCGGGAAATCGCCGGGCCGCCTTCGACAGGGGATCCCGCATGGCCATACCCGTCGCCGACTCGCCCAAGACGCACCGCGAGGCGGCTTTCCCTCCTCCGCCGCCCCCGGCGGAGCCTCCCGGCCGGGGGGGCGGGGGGAACGGGCCGGGCGATCCGCCCCCGCCCGCGGGCGGGGCGCCCCTCCTCGGAAACGCCCAGCTCGCCATGCTCGTCATCATCGCGGCCGAGATCATGTTCTTCGCCGGGCTCATCGGGGCCTTCCTCGTCTTCCGCTTCAGCGGGCAGCCCTGGCCCCCCCCCTTCCAGCCCCGCCTGCCGGTGGGCCTCACGGCGGTCAACACCCTCTTCCTGCTGGCGAGCAGCTGGACCATGGTCCAGGCCCAGCGGGCCCTGCGGCGGGGGGACAAGAGGGCGCTCCTGCGCTTCCTGGGCGCGACCGGCGTTCTGGGGACGCTCTTCCTGGCGATCCAAGGCTTCGAGTGGGCACGCCTCCTGAGCTTCGGCCTGACGGCCTCCTCCGGGGTGTACGCCTCGACCTTCTACACCATCATCGGGGCCCACGGGTTCCACGTGTTCTGCGGGGTGATCTGGCTGCTCGGCGTCATCGCGCGGGCGGCCCTGGGCGCCTACACCGCCGAGCGGCGCGGCGCGGTGGTCCCATGCGGGATGTACTGGCACCTCGTCGTGGGCCTGTGGCCGGTGCTCTTCGTCTTGGTCTATTTGGCATGACCTCGGGAGAGCGTTCGTTGACACCGCGGGGGGCCGATGGCATATTGGGCGCGGAGGAAAAGCCCTTGAAATCCTTGCACTGTCTGCCCGCACTCATGGCGGGCGCGCTTGTTTTGGGGCTCCCCGGGCTCGCCTCGGCTTGCTCCGTCTGCGGGCTGGATGGGGACCCGGGCTACTTCTGGAGCTTGACCTTCCTCATGAGCATGCCCTTCGCCGTCGCCGGGACGATCGGCGGGGCGCTCGCGATCTCCCATCGCCGGGGCCGGAGCGCCCGGCGCGGGCACAGCGCGTAGGAGAGGAGAGGGCGACTTGAGCCAAGCAGCCGCCGCACACGCCGTCGAACCCGCCGAGACTCCGCTCACCCCCGAGAGCTGGGGCAAGCTCGGCATGTGGGTCTTCCTCGCGGGCGACGCCATGTCGTTCGGCATCCTGCTCGCGGGCTATGCTGTCATGCGCAGCAAGAGCCCGAACTGGCCGGTGCCCGCAAACGTTCTGGGCATCGGCCTGACGGCCTTCATGACCTTCCTGCTCATCTGCAGCAGCGTGACGATGGTGAAGGGCCTCGACGCCATCAAGCGGGGAGACCCGAAGGGCCTCGTGAAATTCCTCGGCATGACCGTCCTCGGGGGCCTCATCTTTCTCGGTCTGCAGGCCTATGAGTGGACCCATCTCATCCACGAGGGGCTGGGCCTTACCCAGAACAAGTGGGGCGCGGCCCTGTTCGGGACGACGTTCTTCATGATCACCGGCTTCCACGGTATGCACGTGACGGGCGGGGTCATCTACCTCTCGGCCATCGCCTGGCAGGGGAGCAAGGGCGCCTACTCGGCCCACCGCTACAACGCGGTCGAGATCGTCGGGCTTTACTGGCACTTCGTCGACTTGGTCTGGATCCTGGTCTTCACCTTCGTCTATCTCCTGTAAAGGAGCGCGCCCCCGGCGCGCCACCCCGCCAACGAGGGCGAGCACGGACACATGGCCCACAGCCATTCGCAGCACGACGCCCATCACGTCAACTACATGGCCATCTTCTGGTGGCTACTGGCCCTGACCATCCTGGAGATCGCGGCCGGCTACCCGGCGGCGGGGGCATCCTATCCCCAACTGCTCAAGGGCTTCCTGCTCGTCATCATGGCGCTGGTCAAGGCGGCCCTCGTGGCGATGTACTTCATGCACCTGCGGTTCGAGAAAGTGGCCCTGGGTTACATCGCGATGATCCCGCTCGTGCTGTGCGTGTTCGTGGTCCTCATGACGATGCCGGACTTCTAGCCAGCCGCTGGAACCGCGGGCGGCCCGGCCGCCGCCCGGGGAGACCCTGTTGTTCTCCGTCAGCCAGCTCCCGGCACTCAACGCGGCGCTGAACGCCACCAGCGCCCTCCTCCTGATCGCGGGCTACCTGCAGATCCGCGCCCTCCGCGTGCGGCAGCACCGGGCATGCATGCTCTCGGCCTTCGCGGTCTCGATCCTCTTCCTCATCTCCTATCTGACCTACCACTACCACGCGGGCTCGATGCGCTTCACGGGCCAGGGCTGGGTGCGCCCCGTGTACTTCGCCGTCCTGATCTCCCACACCGTCCTCGCGGCGGCGGTGCCGGTGCTCGCCGTCCTCACCCTGCGGCTCGCTTGGCGGCGGGAATTCGTGCGCCACCGCCACCTCGCGCGCTGGACCTTCCCCATCTGGCTCTACGTCTCGGTGACCGGGGTGACGATCTACGCCTTCCTCTACTGGCTCTACCCCGCGCGATGAAAGGACTCCTCCGCGCCGTGTGGAACGGCCTTCTCCTCCGCTGCCCGGAATGCCGCCGGGAAGCCCTTTTCACCGGCCCCTTCCGGATGCGCCCGGCCTGCCCCCGCTGCGGCTGCCCCGTCGAGCGCGAGGCGGGCTACTTCATCGGCGCCATCTACATCAACTACGCCGCGACGGTGGCCCTCTGCCTGAGCGGCTTCTTCGCCCTCGACTGGCTGGCTGCCCCCTCCCTGGCGGTGCAGCTCACCATCTGGCCGGCGGTGGGCGTGGCCTTCCCGCTGTACTTCTTCCGCTACGCGCGGAGCCTCTGGCTGAACGTGGACCATTTTGTCTCCCCTCCCCCGGCTTCCCCGCGGCTGAGACGGTCATGAGAAGCGCCACGGGCGGCGAGCTCGCACTCGAAGTGGTGGACCTGCGCCGCTCCTTCGGGGAGAGAAAAGCGCTCGCCGGGGTGAGCTTCCAGGTGCGCCGGGGGGAGACCTTCGCCCTCCTCGGGCCGAACGGAGGGGGCAAGACCACCCTGTTCCGGATCCTCGCCACCCTGCTCCGGCCGGACGGAGGAAGCGCGCGCGTCTTCGGCCACCCGTTGTCGGAGTCGCCCGCCGAGGCCCGGCGGCGGCTCGGCGTCGTCTTTCAGCAGCCCGGCATCGACCCCAAGCTCACCTGCCTGGAGAACCTCATCCACCACGGCCGCCTCTTCGGCATGCGGGGGGCGCCCCTGCGCGGAGCCGCCGCGGCCCAGCTCGAGCGCTTCGGCCTCTCCGCCCGGGCGGGGGAGCTGGCCGAGACCCTCTCGGGCGGCATGCAGCGGCGCCTCGAGCTGGCCAAGGCCCTCCTGCCGGGGCCGGACCTCCTCCTCCTCGACGAGCCCACGGCGGGCCTCGACCCGGCCGCCCGGCTGGATTTCGGCGCCGAGCTCGATCGGCTCCGCCGGGAGCAGGGGACGACGGTGGTGCTCACCACCCACCTCATGGAGGAGGCGGAGCGGTGCGACCAAGTGGGCATCCTGAACGAGGGGCGCCTGGTCGCCCTGGGGAGCCCTGCGGAGCTCAAGCAGAGCGTGGGGGAGCAGGTGATCCTGATCCGGACGGACGACCCGGCCTCCCTGCGGGAGAGGCTGCGCGAACGCCTCGGCTGGGAATCGCTCGTGCTGGACGGCGGGCTCCGCGTGGAGCGCCCGGGCGCGCACGCCCTCCTCCCCCAGGTGATCGAGGCCTTCGCGGAGGATGTGCGCTCCGTCACCTTCGGGCGGCCCACCCTGGAGGACGTCTTCATCCGCCGGACCGGCCGCCGCTTCGACGCCTCCCCGGGGGAGGGCGCGGCGTGAGCGCCTTCATGCTCCCGGCCCTGACGCTGTGGCAGCGCGAGGTCGTGCGCTTCCTGCGGCAGCGCAGCCGCATCATCGGCGCCTTCGGGCAGCCCCTTCTCTTCTGGCTGGTGCTCGGAAGCGGCTTCGGCCGCTCGTTCCGCTATCCGGGGGGGGACGGCGCCGGCGGCTACACCGAGTACTTCTACACGGGCATCCTGGCGATGGTGGTCCTCTTCACGGCCATCTTCTCCACCTTCTCGGTGATGGACGACCGTAAGCAGCGTTTCCTCCAGGGGGTTCTGGCGGCGCCGGTGCCCCGGCCGGCCATCGTGCTCGGCCAGGCGCTGGGCGGCACCACCCTGGGGCTCCTGCAGGGGGTGCTGCTGCTCGCCGCCGCCCCCCTGGCGGGGGTACCCCTCTCGGCTGTGGGAGCCCTGGCCGCGGTGGCCGTAATGGCGCTGATGGGCTTCGCGCTGACGAGCCTGGGCCTCCTCTTCGCCTGGCGGATCGACTCCACCCAGGGCCTGCACTCGATCATGAACCTGGCGCTCCTGCCCCTGTGGCTCCTCTCGGGGGCGGTCTTCCCCGCGGAGGGGGCCCACCCGCTCCTCGCGCTCCTGATGCGGATCAACCCCCTGACCTACGGCGTGGCCGCCCTGCGCCGGACGCTCTACCTGAACCGGCCGGAGGCCGTGAGCGGCCTGCCGGGCCTGGAGGTCTCCCTCCTGGTCATGGTCGCCTTCGCGCTAGTCGCCTTCCTGGCCGCCGTCCGGACGGCCGAGCGGAGCGCGGGCTAGCGAGTCCTCCCCGTGGACGTGTCGAGCGGGTGCAGGTCCTTCACCAGGCGCTCGTCGTAGGGGTAGGGCGTGTAGATGTCCGGCTCGCCGGTGGTGACGACCACGTTGTTCTCCAGCCGGAACCCGCCGACTCCGGGCTTGCCCGCGTAGGGCTCGAGGTTCGCCGTCATGCCGGGCTCGAGCTTCATCGGGTCGTCATAGGCGGCGGGGCTGAAGTAGGGGAGCTCCCAGGGGTTGGTCCCCGAACCGTGGCCCAAGCTGTCGAGGATGTAGGGTTCGGCCGCCTTGTAGACGTCCAGGGTGGTCTTGCCCGGCCTGCACTGCGCGCAGGCGTTCCAGACCGAGTTGTAGCACCTCTGGTGCCAATCGATCTGATCCTCGGTCGGGGCGATGTCCCCGCAGATCCAGGTCCGAGTGAAGTCCCCCCAGTAGCCGTTGAAGCAGCCGCCGATGTCGATGATGACCGGGTCGCCCTTTCGGATGATGCGGTCCGAGGTGAAACGCCGGTAGGGGGCGGTATAGGGCCCCGAGCAGACGATGTTGGCGCACTGCGTCCACTCGCTGCCGAGGGCGGTCATCGTCTGCCACGCGACGCCCAGCACCTCGCACTCGCGCACGCCGGGCTTCAGGAAGTCGATCGCCCTGTCCATGGCCGCCTCAGTCATGACGGTGGCCACCTTGAGGCAGGCGATCTCGTCCTGGGTCTTGACGACCTTGGCCTTGCACATCACT
>JACPCT010000066.1 GCA_016184445.1 Candidatus Tectimicrobiota bacterium
TCCGGTCGAACGCGGTGATCGGCCGCGCGGTGCGGTTGGCCGCCATGCGCCTTGGGGGAGCGATCCCGGGGGAGACCGACATGGCGACCTTCGGCCACGGAGGAAAGTTCTGCGCCTGCTTCGCTGAGAACGAGGCCGAGGCTCCCTGGGAGCCGCTCCACGTCGCCCGGGGCCTACGCCCGGAGCAGAGCGCGGTGACCGCCGTTGGTGCGGATCCTCCCGTCAACGTGAACGACTTCGCGAGCGGGGGAGGCGAGGGCGTGCTCCACATGATCGCCGAAACCATGTCGTATCCCGGCTCGAACAACGCCCAGGGCGGAGGGGAGGTACTGGTTGTCGTGAGCCCCCAGCATGCCCAGCTCCTCGCCCAGGAGGGATGGGGGCGGAGGGATGTCCAGGAACGGCTCTTCGAGCGCGCCCGGGTGCCGATAGAGCGCTTCTCGCCCGAGATCGCCGAGCGCGTTCGCGGGAAGCGGCGACGGCTCTTCGAGGGAGGCGCGGCCGCGAGCGTGCCCGTGACGGACGGGCCCGAGAGCATCCTGATCGCCGTGGCGGGGGGGCCGGGGAGCCACACCCTCTTCTTCCCCACCTACGGGGAGACGCGGGCGGTGACCAAGGTTTTTGCGGACGGACGGGCCGGCTGAGCCTGCCGGGACGCCGCGGGAGGAAACGATGGCCGGAAGGGAAGACGTGGATGTCCTGGTGGTGGGGGCGGGAATGGCGGGGGTGTGCGCCGCCATCGCCGCCGCGCGGGGGGGCGCGGAGACGGTGCTCACCGACCGCTACACCTTCCTCGGGGGCAACGCCACGGCGGGGCTGCTCGGCAACTTCCTCACCTTCCACAACATGAAGGGGGAGCAGATCTGCAGGGGCATCCCCCAGGAAATCGTGGACGAGCTGATCGCGGGGGGGGGCGCCTTTCCGGAGGGCCACCTCCCCAACGCCTATGGAAACGCCTACACTGTCACCCCGGTGGACGCCGAGACGCTCAAGTGGGTGACCCAGAGGCTCTGCCTCGGGGCGGGGGTGCGCCTTGTGCTCAACACCTATACGCTGGGCCCCCTCATGCATAAGGACCGGGTGGTGGGGGCGCGCATCGCGAACAAGAGCGGGGAGAGCGAGATCCGCGCCCGCGTCGTGATCGATGCCAGCGGGGACGCCGACATCGCCGTCCAGGCCGGGGCCCCGTTCCACCACGGGGACGAGCAGGGCAAGACGATGTCCATCAGCCTGTTCTTCCGCCTGGCGGGGGTGGACCTGGAGAGGCACCTCCGGTTCATCAAGGCGAACCCGGACCAGTTCATGCTGGGGGAGGATCCCTATATCGGAAAGACGCGCCAGGAGATCGCCGCCGGCCTCCGGACCCACAAGGACTACCCGCTGGTGACGGGCTACTACGACGCCGTCAAGCAGGCGCAGGCCCGGGGGGAGTTCCACCCGAACCGCCAGCGTGTGGTGTTCTCTATCACCACGATCCCCGGGGTGGTCACTGTCAACTCGACGAGCATGCTGGGCTTGAGCGGGGTGAACAACGACGAGCTGACCCAGGCCGCCATCGAGGGGCGCGAGCAGATCTTCAAGGTGCGGGACTTCTTCCGCAAATACGCCCCCGGCTTCGAGGAGGCCTACGTGCTCGACTCGGCCACCGCGATGGGGGTGCGCGAGACCAGGCGCATCGCGGGGGAGGAGACCCTGGCCACCGAGGACTGCGTGGAGGGGAGGAAGGGCTCCCGCGACATCGGCCGGGGGGCCTACTGCCTCGACGTGCACCAGCCCTCGGGCGTCATCGAGCACAAGCACATCAAGGGGGGAGAGTCCTACGGCATCCCCTACGGGGTGATGCTGCCCAAGAACGTCGAGGGCTGCCTCGTGGCGGGGCGCTGCGTGTCGAGCGATCGTTTCGCCAACGGCTCCGTCCGCAACCAAGCCCACATCATGGCCATCGGGCAGGCGGCGGGCACGGCGGCGGCGATGTGCGTCGAGGGCGGTGCGTGCCCCCGTGAGCTTCCGGTGGACAGGCTTCGCGAGCGACTCTGGCGGGACGGGGCCGTCGTGTGACGGGTCTCCGGCGCGCCCGGGAGTCACCCTGGAGAGGAGATGAGACGATGAGACGTTTCGCTGGTGGTACGGCTGTACTCGCAGCCGCGGCGCTGCTGCTCGCCCTCGCGGGCCAGGCGGCGGCCGCGGGCAAGGTGACGCTGCTCATCCACCCGACGCTCTACCAGGCGGCCGGGGGACCGAAGGGGGTGGTGGCCGACCTGGAGAGGGAGAAGGGCATCCGGGTGACGGTGGTGACCGCGCCCTACACGAAGATCAAGGACAAGGCGGTGCTCTCCTTCGCCGCGGGGGGCGGAGAGTTCGACGTCGTGACTCTGATCGGGCCGTGGATCAACCAGGAGACCGTCGGCTTCTTCGAGCCGCTGGACGGCTACATCCGGAAGGCCCCGGCGGACTATGCGTACGAGGACCTGATCGAGTCCCTGCGCCAGACTGCGCGCGTCCCCAAGCCGGGCGGCCCGGCCTACGCCATCCCCTACCGGGTGGGGACGGGGATCGTCTACTACCGCAAGGATCTCTTCGCCAAGGCGGGGCTTTCGATCCCCAAGACGTGGGAAGAGTTCCTGGCCGCGGCCAAGAAGCTGACGGAGCCGGGGGTCTACGGTGTGGTGCAGCGCGGCAAGCCCGGCGAGCATGTCGAGCAGGACTTCAAGCGCTACCTCTTCAGTACGGGCCACGGCACCATCAGCGACGACGGCAAGCGGTGCCTCCTCGACCAGCCCGACTCGATCCGTGTGCTTGAGGTCTTCGGCACGCACTTCTTCAATGGCTGGGCGCCGCCCGACATGCTGGCCTACGGGCGCGACGAGTATCGCAACGCCATGATGCAGGGCCGGGCCGCGATGGGGGTGTTCTTCTCCCCTTACTGGGGCATCATGAAGGACTCCCAAAAGTCCAAGGTGGCCGAGCATCTGGGCTGGTTCCTCGTGCCCACGCTCGACGGCAAGAACGTGGGGGCGACCCTCAACAGCGGCTGGTTCGCGGTGATGGACAAGAAGAGCAAGAACAAGCAGGAGGCGTGGGAGCTGATGATGGCCCTCACGAACAAGAAGAACCAGCTGCGCGGCGGCCTGGAATGGGCGAACGGCCCCGTCCGCACCTCGGTCTACCAGAACCCCGAGTTCCAGAAGAAGTTCCCCGTGGCCCAGGGCTGGCTCACGGCGATCAGCCGCGGCCAGGAAGACGCCCAGCACCCCCGCTCGGCCGAGATCAGCGACGTGGTCTCGAAGGAGGTCATCAATTTCCTCCAGAAGAAGAAGAGCGCCGCGCAGGCCATGAAAGACGCCTGCCGGCAGGTCAACTCCTTCCTCTAGATGCAAGGCGCGGCCCATCACCCCACCTGGGGAGGAGCCTCTCCTCCCCGGGCCCCGGGCCGCGGGCCGAGAGGCGGACCATGCGGAGCGAAGCGCAGAGGGGGGCGGTGAAGGCGGCGCGAGGCAGATGGCTCTCGCCCGCGCGCACGCAGGCCCTCGCCCCCTACGCGCTCATCCTGCCCGCCTACCTGGTCCTGGGGGCGATCCTCATCTATCCCGCTGTCTACAACATCTGGCTGTCGTTCTGGAGCTGGCGCTTGACGACCCCCCACCTGGCCAGGTTTGTGGGGCCGGACAACTACGTGCGCCTCCTCACCGTGAACCCGGACTTCTGGGGGGTGACGCGCTTCACGCTCGGCTTCACGGTGGCGACGATCGCGCTCGAGTTCGTGCTTGGGCTCGTGAGCGCGCTGCTGCTCTACGGGCTCGTGCGCGGGCGGCGGCTCCTGACCTCCTTCCTTCTCACCCCCTACATGGTGGCGCCGATCGCGGTGGGGCTGGGCTGGCGGCTCATGTGGGACCGCGACATCGGCGTGGTGAACTTCGCCATCGGCGTCATCGGCCTCGCCAAGGTCAACTGGCTGGCCGAGACCTGGCCGGCCTTCTGGGCCGTGGTGCTGACGGAGGTGTGGCGCTCGACGCCGTTCGTGACGATGATCCTCCTGGCCGGGCTCACCGCCCTGCCAAACGATGTTTTCGAGGCGGCCCATGTGGACGGGGCGAACCGCTGGCAGACCTTCCGGCGGATTACCTTCCCGCTGATCCTGCCTCCCCTCGTCGTCTCCCTCATGTTCCAGACCATCTTCAAGCTGCGCGTCTTCGACATTCCCTACATCCTGACCGAGGGGGGGCCTGGCACCTCGACCATGCCCTACGGGCTCTTCATCCAGCGTATCTATTTCCGCTACTTCGACGTGGGGAACGCGGCGGCCGTCTCGGTGGTACTCCTGCTTCTGGGCGGGGTCATTGCCTTCTTCTACCTGCGGCTCGTCCGGGAAAGGGACATCTAGGCCATGAAGGGCCACGAAGCGTCCATCGGACCCGGCGTCCCCTCCTTCCCCCTCGCGCGGGGGATCATGACGGCGCTGCTCGCGTTCAGCCTCTTCCCGGTCATCTGGGTCGCCCTCACCTCGGTGAAGAGCGAGACCGCCATCTTCTCGATCCCGCCGAAGATCCTCGTGTGGCCGGACTTCTCTTCCTACGTCAAGTTCCTGGGCTTCGGGAGGGAGTCGGCCCTGCGCTTCCTCTGGAGCAGCGCCCTCGTCTCCGTCATGACCACCCTCGCCACCCTGCTCCTCGCATCTCCCGCGGCCTACGCCTTCTCGCGCTACCACTTCCGGCGGGAGAAGGAGCTGCTCTTCCTCATGCTGGCGACCCGCCTCCTCCCCCCCGTGACGGCGGTGGTGCCCCTCTACCTCGCGTTCCGTTACTTCGGCCTCTTGGACACCTGGTTCATCCTCATCCTCGTCTACACGGCGCTCAACATCCCCTTCGCCACCTGGCTCATGAAGGCGTTCTTCGACGGGATCCCCCGGGAACTGGAGGAAGCGGCCGCCATGGACGGATGCGGCGCCGTCCGCACCCTGGCCCGCGTCACCTTCCCGCTCGCCTCCTCCGGGATCGCGGCCACCTCCATCTTCGTCTTTCTCCTGGCCTGGAACGAGTTCATGTTCGCCTTCATGTTCACGAACGTGAAGGCCCGCACCATGCCCGTGCGCCTGGCGGAGACGATGGGGGAGATGCAGATCTTCTGGCAGGACATGGCCTCCCTCTCCACCCTGATCATGCTCCCCGCCCTCGCGGTGGGTTTCTTCATGCAGCGCTATCTGATCCGCGCCCTCACGGCGGGGGCCGTCAAGTAGGGGATCGGGATGGGGACCGTCACCCTCCGGGGCCTGACCAAGCTTTTCGGTCACGTGCGGGCCGTGGACGGCGTCAGCCTCGATGTGGCCGAGGGAGAATTCCTCGTCCTGGTGGGGCCCTCGGGATGCGGGAAGACGACCACCCTGCGCATGATCGCGGGGCTGGAGTTTCCCACGGAGGGGGACATCCTGGTCTCGGGCCGGCGGGTGAACGACGTGCCCGCCAAGGATCGCAACATGGCCATGGTGTTCCAGAGCTACGCCCTCTATCCCCACATGACTGTCTACGAGAACATGGCCTTCGGCCTCCGCGTGCGGAAGATCCCCCAGGCGGAGATGGAGAAGCGCGTGCGGGAGGCCGCCGGCCTCATGGGCATCGAGGACCTCCTGAACCGCAGGCCGCGCC
>JACPCT010000067.1 GCA_016184445.1 Candidatus Tectimicrobiota bacterium
TGGGAGAGCTTTTACGTCCGCTGGCTGGCGGACCCGCTGAGGCCCTTGGCCTCGCAGGACAACTCGTTCTGCTCGCCGGTGGACTCGCCCACGATCTTCAGGTGGTCGAAGTCGCCCTTCATCTGGGCCTTGGACTGGCCCTGCAGGAAGAACACCTGGGAGACGCAGACGTGGTCGCAAGCGCGGATCTGGCTTGCGCCCTTGGTGTACTGGAACTTCCGGCCCTCAAGGGCCTTGGCCAGCTTGAAATGATCCTTGGGCTGATACAGTTTGGTTTCCTTCGCCGTGTCCAGGATGAGGCGGGTCAGGTCGTGGGCAAGGGCCCCGTAGCCTGAGGCGGGCCGCTTGCGCCGGGCCAGGAACTTGTCGTTCAGCACCTTTGCCGCTGGATATCGTTCGGACAGCGTCCAGTGCCACATGGCGCCAGCGTATAGGCCGTCGTAAGCGCCCTTACCGGCCGCCTCGGGAATGGTGACCTCGGTATTGGCGATGACAATCTTCATCTCTTTGTGGAGGCCTGCCTCGAGCGCCTGCTTGACTGAGGCCACTTGGCGGCCGCCCCAGTTGATCACGTAGAGGACCTCGGGCTTTTCCTTCAGTATCCTGGGGAAGTTCGCCGAGTAGTCCATCGAGGTCGGGAACGGCACCCAGGAAACCGTCGTCTTCTCGTCGAACACGAGCCCGTATTTCTTGGAGAGGGACTTCCAGGCGGGCATGAACATCTTGGGCCAGATGTAGTCGTCCGCGAGGACGTAGATTTTCTTGCCAAGCTTGTTCTCGGCGATGTAGTTGGCTGCGCTGGCCGCGAGTTGATAGGGCGTGGTGTTCGCCGTGAAGAAAAGCGGCGACATCGTCTTTGCGTTCTCCGGGGTGGAGAGGATGTGCTGGGGATAGTTGGCGTAGATGATCTTCCGCTTGGCCGATATCTCGTTCAGCCGCACCTCCTCGGGTCCCACCATGGAGCCGGAGAGGAAGTCCACCCGCTGGTTGTCCAGGAGATCCAGGGCGTGGGTCGTCGTCTGCTGTCCAGGAGATCCAGGGCGTGGGTCGTCGTCTGCTCCCACTTGAACTGGTCGTCGCGGAAGAGGAGCTCGACCTGCCGGCCGTCCACGCCGCCCGCCTTGTTGATGTCCTCGATGGCGATCTTGGCCCCTTCCACCTGGTCGAACGCCTCGGTCGCGTAGGGGCCGGTGGTCGGGGTGATCATGCCCCACTTGATGGCCTGGGCCCCCAGGCCCTCCCGGAGGAAGGCGGGCGCTGTCTGGGCGGCCAGGGCGCCGCCGATGAGGCCTATTCCTTTGAGGAACTTTCTGCGGGTCAATCGTGCCATGGGGTATCCTCCACGATGGGTTTCAGGCCCTTTCCCGATCCGATCAGCGTGCCGGAAACGAAGGCTTCCACCTTCCGTTCGACGGAAGGCCCGTGCCTGGAACGACAGTTGGGCAGCGCGGACGCTTCGCACCCGCGAAGCCCCTCCACAAGCTCTTTCACGCCATACCGAAGTATTTCACAAGGCTAGGAGCACTTTGGCAGCGTGTCAAGCCCTGAAAATGAAATATTTTCAAAAGATTGGAGCGGTATCTCTTTTATTAAGAAGTCAAAAAAAGCGCGAGTCTCTGACGTTTGACGCTCTTGCTGGCTGGTTTATTCCCGGCATTTTGCGTATATGGGCGGGGAAAGTTCATGGGGAGGCCGGGAGGAGGATGTGGACATACAGGGCAGGGAATAGCACCCAGGCAATCTTGTTGGTCAAATGGAGTTTTGCGTGCGATTATGGATGATCGCGAGCGGCCTATTTAAAATTGGCCTGTTCAATGGCCGGTGTTGAACCGGTTTGTTCTCTCGCACTGATGGAGGATGGGTGATGCCGAGGATGACGGCCCGGATGCTGGACTCGGGGGACGCCTTCCCGGCCCTGGAGATCGCCAAAGTGGGCGGGGGGATGATTTCCCTCCCGGGCGACCTCAAGGGGGGCTGGGGGGTGGTGCTTCTCTACCGGGGCCACTGGTGACCCTACTGCAAGCAGCAATTGACCGCCTTCTCCCGGGCCGGGAAGCTCGCGGAGGAGGGCGTCAAGGTTGTTGCGGCCTCGGTGGACACCGAGGAGAACGCCAAGAAGACGGTTGAGGAGTGCGGGATTGACTTCCCGGTCGGTTATGGGCTCGACAACAAGAAGGTCTCCGAGATGACCGGCTGCTTCTACGAGGAGAAGCGCCAGATTCTCCACGGCACGGGCTACGTCCTGAAGCCCGACGGCACCATCGCGGTCGCGGTGTACAGCAGCGGCCCCATCGGCCGGCTTGTCTGGCAGGATGTGCTCGGGCTGGTTCAGTTCTACAAGAAGATGGCCGCCCAGCAGAAGTAGGGCCCAGCAGAAGTAGGCGGTGGTTGTGGAGCGCCCCCGCGGGCATCACCCGCGGGGGCGCTTTTTGCGGGGTTCGCTTAGAATATCCTGGAGCGGGTGTCGGCCGCCGGCCGTTCCTCGCCCAGGCGGGACGGGGACTTTTTTCTTTTCCGGCCGAGGAGGACGCAATGGCCAAGGTGAACACGAAGTTCTTGGACACGGGCGATATGTTCCCCCGCCTGGAATTCCCCCGGGTGGGCGGGGGGAGGATCGTCCTGCCGGATGATCTGAAGGGCTCCTGGGGGGCTGTCCTCCTCTATCGGAGTCACTGGTGACCGTACTGACTGGTGCAGCTCGCCGCGTTCTCCCGGGCGGGAGAAAAGCTCGCAGCCGAAGGCATCAAGGTGGTGGCGGCCTCCACGGACCCAGAAGATGAGGCCGAGAAGACCATCGCCCACAGCGAGGTGAACTTCCCGGTGGGGCACAGCTTGGACCCGAAGCAGATCTCCGGACTCACCGGGGCCTTCTTCCAGCCGGATCCGCCCAACCGGCCCCGTTCCTTTCTCCACACGACTAACTTCCTGCTGTCTCCGGACAGCAAGGTGAACATCGCCGTCTACAGCACGGGCCCGCTGGGGAGGCTCGTCTGGCAGGACGTCCTTCAGGCCGTCCAGTACCGCAAGAAGATGTTGGCGGAGGCCAAGAAGTCCTGACGGCAAGGGGGGTCGTGCCGCAAGGCCGGGGCGTCCCGCCGGCATCGAGGCATTTTCCATGGGGCGTGAAAAGCGGCTATATTTTCCCTGCCTTGATGGCGTTGCCTTTCCCGGCGGGGGGACCGTGAAGCGCCTGGGAGTTTTCGTTGTTGCTGGTGTCCTGTTCACGATGGGGCATGCCCCGCATCCTTTCCCGCCGGATGTTCACTGTTGCCTTTCCTCGGAGATGGACGAGCCCTTCATGGAGGACACCTTCCGCCTCCCCGCGCCGTCCTGCTGCGCCGTGCCCGCCGCGAGGGGCGCGTCCTTGCGTTTTGGTTCCAGCGATGAGCTGTTCCCCGTTGCGGGAACGGGCCTCGCCGCCGCTCCTCTCGTCCCCGAGGCACCTCCTCCCGAACGCCCCGGGCGTTTCTTCCGAGAGCAAGCCCTGAGTTTTCCGGACGCTTGGGGTCCCCGGTGCGGAGGAGCGGCGGCATCCGCCCGCGCGGCTGCCCCGTGTGCATGAGGAGATGATGAACATGACCGGACGATACATTCATCGGAGGAGGGTCTGGCTGGCGGGCGGCGCGCTGGCGGCGGCCGCCCTGGCCACGGGGGCCGCGTTCTTTCAGGTCCGATGGGCGGGGGCCCAGCAGCCGCATGGGGGTCCCGCCCCCGCCGCCGGAGAAGAGGCACCCATCCGGATGACCATGGAAGAGCTGCATAGGCAGGGCGGGGTTCCCAAGGGCTGGAGGTTCCTCCTCCCCAAGGGCGACGCCCCGGCGGGCCGAGAGGTTTTCGTGAAGATGGAGTGCTACTCCTGCCATGTTGTCAAGGGAGAGAAATTCCCCACCAGCAGCTCGCGGGAGCCGGGCAAGGGGACCGAGCTGACCGGAATCGGAGGGGCCCACCCCCCGGAGTATTTCTTCGAGGCCCTCCTCAACCCCAACCGGGTGATCATCCAGGGCCCCGGCTACTCTGACAAGCAGGGGCTCTCCACCATGCCGAACTACAACGACGTCATGACCCTGGAGGAAGCGGTGAACCTGGTGGCTTATCTGAAGAGCCTCACAGGCCCAGAGGAGGGCCACCCCGCCGCGCCGAAGGACCAGAAGGAAGCGCCGCAAGGAGGCGGCCCCGGCGGCGGGATGAAGCACTGAGAGGGGGCCAAGCGGCCGCCCGCGATCTACTCGTAGCGCAGGGCGTCGATGGGGTTGAGGCGGGCCGCCTTCCGGGCCGGGTAGAAGCCGAAGAAGATGCCCACCGCCCCCGCGAAGCCGAAGGCGAGGAGGACGGAGTCCGGCAGGATGAGGACGGGCCAGCCGGCGAAGCGGGAGATGGCCATCGAGCCCCCCAGCCCCAGGATCACGCCGATGAGACCCCCCGCCAGCGAGAGCGCGAGGGCCTCGACCAGGAACTGGGAGAGAATGTCCCGCTTCTTGGCGCCCACGGCCATGCGCAAGCCGATCTCGCGAGTCCGCTCCGTCACCGAAACCAGCATGATGTTCATGATGCCGATCCCGCCGACCAGGAGGGAGACGGAGGCGATGGCCGCCAGGAGGAAGGTCATCACCTTGGAGGACTCCTCCCGCGCCTGGAGCACGTCCGAGAGGTTGCGGATCATGAAGTCGTCGTCCTGGCTCGACTGGAGGCTGTGACGCTGGCGGAGGAGGGCGCGGATCTGGGTTTCAGCCTCCTTCATCAGCCCGGCTTCCTGGATCTTGACCGAGATCGACCCCACCGACCGCGCGTTGGCCATGCTGGTCCCCAGCACCTTGGTCTTCGCCGTGGCGAGGGGGACAAGGATGGTGTCGTCCTGGTCCTGGCCCCAGCCGGTCTGGCCCTTGCGCTCGAGCACCCCGACCACCGCGAAGGGCACCTTCTTGATGCGGATGATCTGGCCCACCGGATCGGTCCCGCTGAAGAGGTTCTGCACCACCGTCTGCCCGAGGACGGCCACCTTGGCCGCGCCGGAGACGTCCTGGGGGCTGAACAGCCGGCCCGAGGCCAGCTCCCAGTCGCGGGCGGTGAAGTACTCCGGCGTCACCCCGTGGACCGCGGTGGACCAGTTGAGGTTCCCATAGACCACCTGCGCCCCGCCCCGCACTGCGGGAGCGGCGACGTGGACGGAGGGGATCTCGCGCTGGATGGCCTGGGCGTCCCCCTCCGTCAGGGTCAGGCGGCTGCCGTGGCCGAGCCGGACCCCTCCCGAGGTGACAGAGCCCGAGACGACGACGATGAGGTTCGATCCCAGGCTCTGGATCTGCTCGCTCACGCGCGCCTGCGCTCCCGCGCCCACCGAGACCATGGCGATCACCGCTCCTACCCCGATGATGACGCCGAGCATGGTGAGGATGCTGCGCATCTTGTTCACCAGCAGGGCCCGGAAGGCGATGGGGAGGGTGGCCAGAAGGTTCACGCTTCCACCTCCTCGAGCGGCATCCCGGCCAGGATCTCGCCCGCCCGCCGGGGCGCGGGCACGGCCTCGTCGCGGAGGACGCGCCCGTCCCGGAAGGTGATGACGCGCCCGGCGAACTGGGCGATGTCCTGCTCGTGCGTCACGAGCACGATGGTGAGCCCCCCCGCGTTGAGCTCCTGGAAGAGCGCCATGATCTCCACGCTGGTGCGGGAATCGAGGTTGCCCGTCGGCTCGTCGGCGAGCAGGAGGACGGGGTCGTTCACCAGGGCCCGGGCGATGGCCACGCGCTGCTGCTGGCCGCCGGAGAGCTGGGAGGGGTGATGGTCGGCGCGGTCGGCCAGGCTCACCGCCTCGAGCTTCTCCCACGCCTGCTGGAGGCGCTCCTTGCGGCCCGCCCCCGCGTAGATGAGGGGCAGGGCGACATTCTCCCAGGCGCTGGTGCGGGGGAGGAGGTTGAAGCTCTGGAACACGAAGCCGAGCTTGCGGTTCCGCACGCCCGCCAGCTCGTCCGGGCTGAGGCTGGAGATGTCGCGCCCCTCGATCAGGCACTGGCCCGCGGTCGGCGAGTCGAGGCAGCCCAGGAGGTTCATGAAGGTGGACTTGCCCGAGCCCGATGGGCCCATGACGGCCACGAACTCCCCGGCGCGGATCTGGAGGGAGACATCCCGCAGGGCGTGGACGGTGTGGCTCCCCAGCACGTAGTCCTTGCTCAGGTGGCGGGTCTCGATCAAGGGAGCCATGTTAGAACCCCAGCCGGAGCCCGCGGCCCCCGGCCCGGCTCGCGGCGGTGCCGGCGGCGGCCGTACCCACGATGACGTCCTGCCCCTCCCGCAGACCGCCCGAGAGGACCTCGGTGTAGCTTCCGTCCGTGCTCCCGATGCGCAGGGTCACGGCCTGAGGTCTCGCGTTATTTCCCGGAATCCATATCCGGCTGACGGCGCCGCCGCCTCCCCCGCCGCTGAAGAGCCGCTCGTATTTCTCGCGCTGGGGGGGCATGAGGAGGGCGGCGATCTTCGTCCGGCTGGCCTGGCGGAGTTCCTGCACGCGGACCTCGCGGGCGCGCTCGGTGAGGGTCTCCGAGCGCAGCTTCATGAATCCCTGGCGCTGCTCCTGGAAGATGGCGTCGAGCTTCGTCTGCTGCCCGGCGCTCAGGCCGAGTTCGCGCACGAGGCGCTCGCGTATCTGCCGGGCGTTGTCCCCAGCCCCGCCCGCCCCGGAGCCCCCCCGCGCGGATGCGCCCGCTGGGGCTGCGCCCCCGGCCGAAGGCGCAGGGCCCGCGCCGTCCGGATTGAAGCGCAGGGCGGCGTTCGGGATCTTGAGGATGTTCTCCTTGTGGTCCACCACGAGCCGCACGTTGGCCGTCATCCCGGGCAGGAGCCGGAGCGTCGGGTTCGAAGCGGAGACGACGACGTCGTAGGTCACCACGTTCTGGACGATCTGGGGCGCCTTGCGGATCTGCACCACCTCGCCCCGGAAGGTCTGGCTCGGGAAGGAGTCCACCGTGAAGGTGGCCTGCATGCCGGGGCGGATGCGGCTGATGTCGGCCTCGTCCACGTTGGTGTTCACCTGCATCTGGGAGAGATCCTGGGCGATGGTGAATAGGGTGGGGGCCTGGAGGCTGGCTGCCACGGTCTGGCCTACGTCCACGTTGCGGGAGACAACCACCCCGTCCACCGGCGCCCGGATGAAAGTGTTCTCCAGATCCACCTTGGCCTGGCTCAGGGAGGCCTCTTTTTGCTTCATAACTGCCCGGGCGCTCTGAAGCAGGGCCTCGGTCACCCGGAACTGGGCCTGGGAGGCTTGGATCCCGGTCCGCTGTGCTTCTTCCTGGGCCTGGGTGGCTTCGAGCTGGGCAGCCGCGGTGTCGTGGGCGGCCTCGGCCGCGTCGATCGTGCTCTGGGGGATGAGCTTCTCCCGGAAGAGATGCCGCTGGCGATCAAGGTTGCGCTTGGTGTCGAGGAGCCCCACCCGGGCTTTCGTGGTCTGGGCGGCCGCGGCGGCCGCGGCGGCCTTGGCATTCTGGAGGTCAGCGCGGGCGCGCTCGAGATTGGCTTGCTGGTTGAGGATAGTCGCCTTGGCGGCATCGAGCTCGGCAGCCGCCTGGTTCACCTTGGCCTCGAAGATCTCGGGGGAGATGCGGGCGATGACCTGATCCTTGCGAACCTGGGTGTTGAAGTCGGCGTGCAGCTCCGCAATCCGGCCCGAGACCTGGGAGCCCACGATGACGCTCGTGACGGCGTTGAGGGTGCCGGTGGCGGAGACGGCGGAGGTGAGGACCCCCCGCTCCACCTTGGCGAGGCGGAAGCCCGGCCCGTTCCCTTCCCGGGAGCCCAGGACGAAGTAGGCCGCCCCCGCAACGACCAGGCCGGCCAAAGCCATCAACAGGTAGCGCCGCCGCATCGGCCTCACCCCCAGGGGAGGGAGGTGC
>JACPCT010000068.1 GCA_016184445.1 Candidatus Tectimicrobiota bacterium
ATGAACCTGGTCGCCAAGGAATTCATCGCCGCCCAGGACCCCGCGAACCCGGGCGTCCTCGTCCTCAGCCGCTTCACCGGCGCCTCGGAGGAGCTGCGCGAGGCCATCCTCGTGAACCCCTATCACCCCGAGGACGTGGCCGGCGGCATCCACCAGGGGCTCACCATGCCCCGCGAGGAGCGCATTGAGCGCCACCAAAAGCTCACCACGTGCATCGAGCGGCACACCTCCGAGTGGTGGTTCAAGGCTTTCCTCGCCGAGCTGGCGGCCACCCGGAACTGAAAAAAACACCGGAATTCCCCGGAAACGGCCGGAAACCCCGGAACGCATGCCCCCCCCCGCAAGAAATGGCGTTATTACCCGTTAGTACCCGTTACTAACCGTGACAACCCGGGGAGAGAAAATCATGCGCTTTCCCCCTCAATTCCCCTCAATAGCCGCGACAGCCTGCCCCTCCCGCTCCGCGATTTTTCCGCTGGAATCGGCTGAAAAGCAGTAGAAATTTCATTTTGCCCTCAAACGGCCTGAATCCGCAGGGCGAGGCGCACCCCATCCCGCGGACCCTCCCGGTGCCAAGACCGCCCCCCCCATCCCCCCCTTGAACAAGGGGGAGCAAGGGGGGGGGTGAAGGCCCGCCCGCGGGCAAGATACGCCCGCCCGGCCCGGGGGCTCTTACCTCAAATTCGCGCTGGTTCCGGATCGGGAGGGAAAACCGGCTGGGGCAGGGAGAGGCCCGCTCAGGAAGCCCCCTCACCCGGGCCCGCCCCCGCGCAGCCGCCCGAGCAGCTCCTCCCCCAGCTCCGCGCACAGCTCCTCGACGCGGGCGATGGCGGGAGCGTCCAGGCGGTCATAGTGGATGCCGCAGGCGAGCGCCACGTGGCACCCCAGGGCGGCGGCCAGGCGCTCGGCCAGGGCGCGCCCGGGGCGCTCGTCCAGGTGGCCGGGGCGGTTCAGGACGCTCGATGTGGCGGAGGCGCGGGCGGGGTCGTTGAGGCTCGGGCGGGAGGAGGCGAGGACGAGGGAGCCGATGTGGGGCCGGGTGCCGCCCGCGAGGATGACCCAGAGGTCCTCCCCCACCCAGCGGGCGCTGGCCTCGATGGCGGCGCCCCGGAACTCCCGCCCGGCCCGGAAGGATTCCACGCCCCCTCACCCCCCCATGAACTGGCCCATGAGGAGGATCTCGTCGCCCGGCTTCACGGGGGTGCCGAGGGTGTGGCGGATGCCCAGGAGGGCGTCGTTGACGGCCACCTCGATGTGCTCGCCCAGCTCGCCCGAGCCGCGGTCCCAGAGGGCCTCGTCGAGGGCCGGGAAGCCTCCGCTCAGGCGCTTGAGGACGCTGCGCACGCTGTCGCCGGGCCCGGCCTCGACCTCGAAGATCTTGCGGTCGCTGCCGTCCCCGCCCACGAAGGTGGCGGCCCAGGCGATGAGCTCCACCTTGACGTGGAAGGTCTCGCCCGCCGCCGCACCGTTCAAGCCCGGGCCCCGGCCCCCCACAGGGGCTCGATCACGTCCTCGAGGCCGAGGGCGCGCAGGGTCTCGGGAAGGGGCCGGCCGGAGGCCCGGTCGTAGCCCGTCGTCTCGTACCAGGTGTCGAGCAGCTTCTCCCATTGGTCCATGATGGAGACGCCCGCGATGGGGCCGTCCACCGGGGTCGAGCCGTAGCGCTTCGAGGGCTTCTCGATCCCGGGCCCGATACCGCACCGCAGGTTGAAGGCGCGCATCAGGGTGACGGCGCGGCGGCCGGCCCGTATCGCCTCGTCGCGGCGGAAGTCCCAGCCCGTGGCCGCCGCGAGGGAGCGGCAGAGGAGGTCGATGGGCACCCGGGTGGTGAAGATGCAGGCGCCGAGCGAGTCCTCGAAGTGCCGCCGGCCGCGCAGGGTGCCCACCTGCCTGGCCACCGCCACGGGGTCCTGCGGGGAGATGCGGGCCGGGAGCCCGAACTCGGTCGGGAAGACGGCGGGCCCGCTGTCGATGGTGCCGCTGCTGGCGGTGCAGGTGTCGAGCATCTCCTCCCAGCGGGAGCGGTGGTCGTGGCCGCGCGGGGACTCCCCCTTCATGGTGTAGATGGCGCATTCGGCGGCCTTGCCCCCGATCTTCTCGGAGGCGATCTTGACGCCCTCGGCGAGGAGGTCCCCCATGCCCTCGCGCCTGCAGATCATCTGGATGAGGCGGCCGGCCCCCTCGACGTCCCCCCACTCGAGGCGGAAGCCCAGGTCCTTGTCCGTGATGTAGCCCTTCTGCTGGCACTCCATCACCCAGCCGCACAGCCAGCCGAACTCGTTCACGTCCAGGCAGGCGCGGTCGAGCCGGGTGTTGAGCCAGGAGACCTGCTGCGGGTCGGTGGCGCCGATGGCCCAGCCGGCCCCGGCCCACCCTTCGTACTCGGGCTCGTCCACCAGCTCGCCCTTGTGGGGGCCGGAGCGGATGACCTGCATGTGGCAGTGGTGCATGCCGCAGGCGCTGCACTGGTGGCCCCGGTGGTCGAAGCCCTCGCGCAGGCTCTTGGCCTCCCAGAGCTTGACGTCCACCCCCTCGGGCCAGACGTTGGTGGTGTAGTTGCGGATGGGGAGCGCCCCCATCCCGTGCAGGTTCCGCACCCCGGGGAGCGTGCCGTACTGGTAGAGGGAGCTGGTGGAGGGGTCGGTCTTGAGGCTGTGCGCCATCTCCTCGGAGGTGGCCAGCAGCGCGTGGGGGTGGGCCGCGGCGACGCCCTTGGCGCCGCGCTCGATGGCCACCGCCTTGACCCTTTTCTTTCCCATGACGGCGCCGCAGCCGTTCTTGCTGGCCACGTGGCCGTAGTCGCCCTGGATGGCCGCGAAGCGCGCCAGCTTCTCCCCGGCGGGGCCGATGCTGTAGACGCTCAGCCGGTGGCCGGTGAGCCTGAGCTCGGCCTCGAGCGCCTGCTGGGTCTCCCAGGTGTCCTTGCCGAGGAGGGAGGAGGCGTCCCTGAGCTCCACCTTATCGTCGGTCACGTGGAGGTAGACCCACTTGGGCGACTGCCCCTGGAAGACGATGGCGTCGTAGCCGCAGAACTTCAGGTTCGCGCCGAAGAAGCCGTTCGCCTGGGTGCTGGTGGCCCCGTTGGTGAGGGCGCCGCGCGTGACCACGGTGAGCCCGCCCGTCCCCCACACCGGGAGGCCCGCGAGGGGCCCGGTGGCCAGGACGAGGCGGTTGTCGGGATGGTCCCAGCCCGCGTGGGCGGGGACCTCCTCCCAGAGGATCTTGGCCCCCAGGCCCGCGCCCCCGATCCACCTGCGCCGGTCCGCGCCGGGGAAGGGGTCCGCCCAGATGCGCCCCGTCGAGAGATCCACCCGCAGGATGCGCCCCGCGTATGCGTAAGGAGTGTCCGCCAAGGCTCTGCCTCCCGTGCCGAGGTTAGGCGTTGACCGTCACGTCGCGCTCCGGAACCGAGGGCCCGCCCAGCAGGGTCTGGGGCAGGAGCTCCTTGGCGGTTCCGGTGGCGAGATAGGCGAGCCGGATGTCCTGGGGCCGGGCCTTCAGGCGCGCCTTCCACGCCGAGAGGTCCTTGCCCGTGTACACCAGGCCCTTGAGCATGCCCACGTCGTTCGTGGCCCAGATCTCGCGCGTCCGGCCGAGGAGGATGGCGCCCACGAGGCGGCCTCCCCGGAAGAGGAGCTTGCGGTAGGAGGGCCTGCCGGGGAGAAGGTCCTCGAAGGCCTCGGCCTTGGCGTCGTCCCAGGCGCCGAAGCTGGCGATCTCGAGGTCGAGGACGTCCACGATGTTCATGAGGAGGCTGCCGGGGTAGGCCACCTCGCGCCCGGCCATGTTGGCGCCCGCCACCCGGCCGTGCTGGACAGCGGTGGGCTCGATGGCGTGGACGGCCTTGGCCCCGGTGACCCGGTCCGGGCCCTCGGCCACGTCGCCCGCGGCGTAGATGTTGGGGACGCTCGAGCGCATGCGCGCATCCACCACGATGCCCGCCTTCACTTCCACGCCCGAGCCCTTGAGCCATTCCAGGTTGGGCCGGATGCCCGTGGCCATGATCACCAGGTCGGCCTCGACCGGGGCGCCGGCCTTGAGCCGGACGCGCTTGGCCCCGCCCGCGTCCTCGATGGCCGTCACCTGGACGCCGGGGCGCACCGCGACGCCGCGCTCCTCCAGCCACGCCTGGACGATCCGGGCCGCGGCGTCGTCCACCATGCGGGGGAGGATGCGCGGGGCGATCTCCAGCACCGTGAGCCTGGCGCCCCGGGCGACGAGGGCGTTCAGGATGGTGAAGGCGATGAAGCCCGCCCCGATCATGGCCACGCGGGCGCCGGGCTGGATGCCCCCGGAGACGGCCCGGGCCTGGGGCAGGGTCCAGAAGCTGTGGACGCCGGCCCCATCCGCCCCCGGGACGGGCGGCCGCACGGCGGAGGAGCCGGTGGCGATGAGGAGGTCGTCGTAGGGGACCTCGTCGCCGTTGTCGAGGATGAGCTTGCCCCCGGCGGCGTCCACCCGGGCGGCCCGGCGGCCGAGGCGAGTGGTCACCTTGAGAGCGGCCAGGCGCTGCGGGCCCGCGGTCAGGACGTGGGTCTCGCCGATCTGCCGCCCGAGGTAGTAGGGGAGCACCATCCGGGCGTAGGGCGCCTCGTCCGCGACCAGGGTGATCTCGGACGCCCCCTTGTCGGCCTCCCGGATGGCGGTGATGGCGTTCCAGCCGGCGGTGCCCCCGCCCACGATGACGTGGCGCTTGGCGGCCATGGCTAGCGCACCCCCGCGAGGGCGCCCGGCAGGGCGCGCTCGGCGGCGAAGGAGCCGAGCCAGTCCTCGGTCCCGGCCTCGACGTAGAGGATGGCCTGGGTCGGGCAGACCGTGGCGCAGGCGGGCTTGCCGCCGCACAGGTCGCACTTGAAGGCCTTATGGGAGTCCGGGTCGTAGAAGACGGTGCCGTAGGGGCAGGCGATGGTGCAGAGCTTGCACCCCACGCAGATGTCGTCCATGACCTCCTTCGCCCCGGCCGGGGAGATGCCGATGGCCTCGACCGGGCAGGCCGTCAGGCACCACGCCTCGGCGCACTGCGGGCAGGTGTAGGGGGCGTAGCTGGTGTGGCCTTCGAAGGAGGAGACCCGGATGACCGCCTTGGAGGGCTGGAAGGTGCCGGTCTGCTCGTAGGAGCAGGCCAGCTCGCACCGCATGCAGCCGGTGCAGCGCTCGGGGATGATCTTGAGTACCCGCATCGAATCCTCCTCGACCGGCCGGACCTCGCGGCGACCGCGACCGCGCGAATTTTCTCGGAGAGAGCTTCCGGGGCCGCCCGGACCGGCGGGATTTTGGCAGAGGAGGCGGGGGGCGGTCAAACGCCCGGGCGCCCCGGCCCCCCTCAGCCCTTCCCGGCCTCCTCGAGGAGGATCTCGGGCCGGGGGATGCCCTTGCGCTCGAGGAAGGGGATGAGCGTCTTGGGGTCGGCCCGCGCGACGCGCACGGTGTAGTGGACGAAGTTGGCGGGGTCCGATGGGTCCGGGTCGCTCACCACGGAGAGCACCTCCGCCCCCTCCTCCTCCAGCGCCTTGAGGAGGGCGACGACTCCCTCCCCCCCGGGCTTCCTCGCCTTGAGGACGTCGGCGGCCTGCTCGATGGAGTCGCCCGGCCCGATGGTGACCGGGTTCTTGGTCATGATGTCCTTCACCCGGCGGACGAGGAGGAGGTCGAAGCGGTCCTTCAGCCCCTTGGGCACCTCCGGGGGGAGGAGCGCGGTCCGGATGTCGCGGTCCGTGACCACCCCCACCAGGCGGCCCTCCTCCACCACGGGCAGGCGGCCGAAGTGGCCCTCGCGCATAACCGCCTGGGCGTCGTACACCAGGGTGTCGGGCGAGCAGGTGACCGGGTTCCTGGCCATCCGGTCGGCCACCCGGAGGATGCCCCGGCCAGGCTCGTAGGTGGCGGCCAGGGCGCTGTTCCAGCCGTCCTTGTGGGTGCGCTCGGCGGCGGGGACCCGGCGCGTCTTCCCGTACCTCGCCCCGGGGCGCCCGACGGGGATGAGGCAGGCGGTGCGAAGGTAGGCCGGGATGCCCAGGAGGCGCTTGGCCTCGTCCTCGTAGCGGCAGTGCAGGGTCGTGAGGACCGCCCCCAGGCCCCGCGCCCGGGCGGTCAGGAGGATGTTCTGCACCGCCGGGTAGATGGAGGCGTAGACGCTGTTCGTCGTCATGACGGAGGGTGCCTCCGGGTCGTCGCCGAAGGAGAGGACGCGCATGTCCAGGCAGGGGATGATGAAGACGGGTATCTTGTCCAGCTCGGCGGCGAAGTGGTCGCCCGCCGGGTTCTTCTTCCAGCGCTCGAGGGTGGCCGCCGCCTCGGCCCGCGTCCGCGCCATCTCGGCCACCTTCTCCTTGTAGGCGTTCCAGGAGCGGTGGTAGAGCTCGCGCAGCTTGGCCTTGAGCCCCGGGTCGCGCACCACCACGAAGTGCCAGGGCTGGCGGTTGCCCCCGCTGGGGGCGCAGACCGCGGCGTCCAGCAGGGCCTGGATGTCCTCCTCCGGGACCGGCTCCCCGGTGAACTGGCGGATCGCCCGCTGGGTGTGAATCGCCTCGTGCAGCGACATCTCGCTCATGGCCCGCGCCCCCGAACGGTTGTACCGAACCCCTTTCCGGGACTCTAGCAGACCCCCGGTCCTCCCACCACGGGCCGCCTCACCGCCCCGAGGTGACCAGGACGGCCCCGGCCACCACGACGAGGGTCGAGGCCACCACCCGCCGGGTGACCACCTCCCGGCCCTTGAGGAAAAGCGCCGAGAGCAGGAGCACGAAGATCGGGCTCATCCGGATGAGGGGAGCGGTCGTGGCCAGGGGGCCGTCCCGGAGGGCGGTCCAGTAGTTGATGGCCGAGCCGATCGCCAGCGCCCCGGCGGGGAAGGCGGCCAGCATCACCCTCGCGTCCCAGCGGAAGCGCTGAGCCCGCGGCATGAACCCCGACGAGGTCATCAGCATAATGTTCGCGACGCAGATGGACACGAGGATGCCCATCCAAGGGGCGTTCAGGGCCGTCAGCCCCGCCTTGCGCAGGTAGGGCGTGAACGCGAAGGCCGTCATGCCGACGATGGCGAAGAAGTAGCTGCCCGGGGGGCGCCGCCCCCCTCCCCCCTCGCTCGTGAGGAGGATCATCCCCCCGACCACCAGCCCCACCCCCAGCCAGACGGCCGGCCCCGGGCGCTCCCCCAGCAGCACCATCCCGACGACCACCGCCCCGATGGGGGAGGCCGCCACCAGGGCGTTCGTGCGGCTCACCCCGATTTCGAGGTGGGAGCGGTAGGAGGAGTAGCGGGCCAGGCCGTTCCCCACCAGCCCGACGCCGAAGAACATGAGGAAGGCCAGCAGGGGCCTGCCGGCGTAGGAATCGACCCAGGGGGAGAGCAGGATCGCGAAGACGCCCATCCAGCCGTTCACGCCGACGGTGACCGTCATGGCCGACTCGCGGTCCATCAGCCGGCGGACCACGATCTGGTTGCAGGCGAAAAAGAAGCTGCCGATGAGGGCGCGGACCTCCGGGGGGGGAAGGGGGAGATCGCCCATCGGGCCTCCGCGGGGAAGATCGAGTGCGCGCGAAGAGGCGATTATGTCACGGGCCATGCCTTCCCGCCATCGGATCGGCTATACTCCGCGCGCCCATCCCCTCCTCTCTTGGAGAACGGCAAGGCATGGCGGAAGACCTCGACACCCCGGGGCGCCGGCTCTTCCCCGAGTACCCCTCCCTCCCCGGCATGTACACCCGCGAGGCCGGGGGCCTCACCGGGGCCCAGCTCGACCGCGCCCGCCCGGAGAAGAGCTGGGGCAAGTGGTCCATCCGCCGGCAGGTGAGCCACATGGCCTGCGTGAACTACCGCTGGTTCCTCGGCAACTGGGGCCCGATCCTCTTCGGCCAGAACCCTCCCCGCGACATGAGCCTGGCCGACACCGGGGGCGCCGACCGGATGCTGGACCCCGAGCGCTTCCACGCTCTCCCCGCCCTCCTCGTCGCCCTCCAGGACGGCTGCGATCTCGCCTGGGAGATTTTGGAGAAAGAGACCCTGGGCAGCCTGCGCGGGAAGGTCTACTCCCGCCGCTTCCCCCCGGTGGTCCAGCCCTGGCCCTCCGGGGACAGCCCCCGGGCCTGGCTGGAGAACACCATGCTGAAGGCCCACCCGAGGGGGGTCTGGATCGACGCGAAGGACCCCAGCCTCGTCCACTACGACCTGGAGTGCACCTTCCGCCACGTGCTGTGGGAGGGCTACGCGCACCTCCGCACCATCCAGGCCCACAAGCAGGCCGAGGGCCTCAAGATCGAGGTGCCGCTGGATGCGGGCGTGGGGTATCTGAGGGTGCTTAGGTGGGAGTAACAAAAACAGGAAAGAACCTTCTCGAAAGCCCAAAGCCTACGAATGTACTCACTACCTTATGTGAAATCTTTTCCTTGCCATCCTCCTCGAAAATCTTCTTTCGGCCAAATCGTCAAACCCACGTATAAATTCAACTCCACAATGGGATTTTGAACCCATTCGATACGGCAATGGAAGAACGGGCCTATGCCTATAGGCTTGCTCGCTCCCGCCGTGTCCTACAAATTCAAAAACTGATGTTTCCCTATTAAGCCGAACAGCAACTCCACATTTGCTTGCGTTGGAATTGTATTCTTCAATCATATGCTTGGTGATCGCAGTGCCATCCCCATCATTTTCCAATTCCTGCTTATAATAAGCGACGGCCTTGTCTTCTGTTTCGATATCGAGATTATTCACGGACAAATGCCGGTCGTTCTCCTCGCCAAGTTTGGCAGGCGGTACTATAAAAGCGGAGTCGCTAGGATGACCAGACCTCATCCGTTGGGATTTGTAAATCAATTTCATCAAGATCGTTTTAGCCCGAAAC
>JACPCT010000069.1 GCA_016184445.1 Candidatus Tectimicrobiota bacterium
TTCCTCCCCCCTCCCCGGAACCTGCGCGAAATTGATGTCACGGCCTTTCCCCGGCCGGGGCCTACATTGGCCCCCGGGCGGGGTGTGCCACCCCCCCTATCCCCCCCTTGGTTCAGGGGGGGGGCAGGAGGGTCGGTCCCCTCAGGCAAGGGCGAGGAGGGGTGGTGTCAGGGCGCGATGCCGGAAGGGCCTTTCACACGGAGGACGGAGGGGTGTCCACACCTTTCACGGATGTTCCACTCGGAAAAAGGGGGCTTTCCAAGGTGTCCGGGGGTGTCTGGCCCTTTCCGGGGGATTCCGGGTTTTTTTCTTCCCCCCTGCCCCGCCGGGCCGGGCCCGCCGCGGGCCGGGGAGAGGCGGCTTTCCCGCGGCGTCCGGGGCTGTCCGGGGATTTCCCGCTTAATACTCGATATTACCCAGGCTTTTTTTCTTCTCCTTCTCCTCCCCCTAGCCCTGGGAGGAGGAAAAGCCCGGCCATGAGGAGGTAGCCCAGGGCCACGCCGGGGGCCATCCCCCAGCCGAAGGGGCTCACGGCGCCGCCCGGGGTGAGGGCGTAGGCGTGGATGACCCCGAACCAGCTGAGCACCGCCCCCGCGAGGGCCCAGCCCGAGGCCTTGAGGCGGTCGCGGTCGATCAGGGCGGCGGCCATGGCGGTGAGGATCATGGAGGAGAAGATGAAGCCGCGCTCCAAGGCGATCATGCCCTGGATGTGGAGGCCCGCGGCGGCGAGGGCCCCCTCCCCCACCTGATAGAGACCGGTGCCCGCGCCCCGCAGGGCGGTCTGGCTCATGAGGAGCCCCCAGGCGGCCACCGAGGGGACGAAGCCGAGCGCCACCGCCGGGGCGTGGCGGGCGGGGGTGGCCTCGAAGGCCTGGGCCACCATGACGAGGCCGATCCACAGCAGGATGGCGATGACGGCCTCCTCGGGCACGAGCCGGGCGAGGGCGGCGACCGAGCCCGTCAGGCAGAGGAGGGTGATGACGGCGCCGTTCAGGGCGCTGTAGGCCGAGCGGGCGCCCAGCGCCTTCCACCCCGGGTGGCCGATGTAGAGGGTGGTGGGGAAGCAGCTCCCGAAAAGAGCGGCGGCGAGGGAGCCCGCCCCGTTCACGGCGAGGGAACTGCGGGTGGCGAAGCGGTCCCCGGCCGCCTCGGCGCTCTCCAGGTTCATCAGGCTCCCCACCAGGGTCATCAGGCCCATCGGGAGGGAGACGGCGAGGTAGCTCCAGGCGAGGGGGCCCGTGAGCGCCGGGAAGAGGGCGCCCAGCCACAGGCCCGGCGGGGCGAAGCCGGCGGGCGCGGGGACGCCCCCCGGGAAGCCGTGGAGGAGGGCCGAGAGCGCGGCCCCCGCCGCGACGGCCACGAGCCCCCCGGGCAGCCCGCCCGGGAAGCGGGCCCCCCCGAAGTAGTGGAGGAGGATGACGCCGAGCGGCACCATGGCCACGACGGGCTTCTCCCAGATGCGGAAGGCGAAGTCCATCGAGATGAAGGTCAGGGCGATCCCGGCCAGGGCCGAGAGGAGGGCCGCCCGCGGGGTGACCCGCCGCACCCAGCCCCCCACCAGCGCGCCCCCCGTCTCGACCACCCCGCTCACGAAGCAGGCGGCGAGCCCGGCGCGCCAGGCGGCCTCGGGGCTCCCGGTCTGGAGCTTCACGGGGAGCATGATGAAGAAGACGAAGGCGAAGAGGCTCACGGTGTTGATGCCGTAGGGGAGGGCGGCCACGTCCTCCCTCCCCTCGCGGAGGGCGAGCCGCCGCGCCTGCCAGGCGTAGAAGAGGCTGCCGATGAGGATGCTGAGGGCGGCACCTGGGAGGACGCGGCCGAAGATCAGCTCGTCCGGGAAGCCCAGCACCCCCTTGAGGAGGGAGACGATGAGGAGGAGCTGGACGAGGTTGTCCATCCACAGGCCGAAGAAGCCGTCGACGTCGCCCTTGACGATCCAGGGGGGACGGGAGGGCATGGGGAGGGGTTCCCCGGGCGGGGGACGAACCGACTATAGGCGAGAAGCCCGGCCAAGGAAAAGCCCCGCCCCGCGCGGAGGTGACAAGGCGGGGGGGGATCGGGTAAACGGTAGGGGAAGCCCCCGCGCCGCGTCCCCCGGGAAGGAGGCCCCGCATGGAGCCCGTCAAGGTCTACACCCGCCACGGCTGATACACCTGCGCCTGCACGAGGGAGTTTCTCTCGTCGAACGGGGTGCCGATCGTGAACCGCGACTGCTCGAACGACCCCACGGCCATGGCGGAGCTCCAGGCGCTGGGCATCAAGGCCCTGCCCGTCTCGGTGCGGGGGGACAGGGTGGTGGTCGGGTTCAACATCGAGGAGCTGAAGGCCGCCTTCGGGATCGGGGAGGCGGCGCGGGGCCCCCTCCCGGCCGGGAAGATGCTCGCCCACTACCGGCGGGTGTTCGAGGCGGTCAGGCGCGCGGTGCGGCAGATCCCCCAGGCGCAGCTCGACTGGGTCTCGCCGGGCCGCAAGCGCACCCTGCGGCAGCTCATCTGGCACATCTTCGAGCGGCCCGCCCTCTGCATCGAGGCGTGCCAGACGGGCCGCTACACCGAGGAGATGGTGCGGCGCTACGAGGCCGAGGCGGAGGGCTACCGGACGGCGGAGGACATCTGCGGCTACGGGGAGAGGATGGAGGCCAGGCTGGAGGAGTTCATCGGGCGCACCCCGGACCTCCTGGCCAAGCGGGTGGAGAGCTACATGGGGCCCATCACGGTCCACCTGCTGATGGAGATGGCCCTGGGCCACGCCGTCCAGCACCTGCGGCAGACCTACCACTACTTCGGGCTGCTGGGGATCGCGCCCGACCGGCCGCTCCGGCCCGAGGAGTACGCCGAGGTCCCCGTGCCCGGCGATCTGTTCTAGCACCCCCCCTCCGGAGGATCCGATGGCCGCCAAGCCCACCCTTCCCCTCCGGGCCAACCGGGCCCGGATGCGGCGCGAGTTCGGCGCCCAGGCCGCCGTCGGGCGCCACGGTGAGACGGGCCTGGTGCGCATCGCCCTCACCCCCGCCTACAACCGTGTGCGGGACATGGTGCGCCGCTGGATGGAGGAGGCCGGCCTCCAGACGCGGGTGGACGCGGTCGGCAACCTCGTCGGCCGGAGGGAGGGCCGGGTGAAGGGCCTCCCCGCCGTGATGGCTGGCTCCCACCTGGACAGCCAGAACCCCGGCGGCCGCTTCGACGGGCCGGCGGGCGTGCTGGCCGCCCTGGAGGCGGTGCGCCGGATCGGGGAGAGCGGGGCGCCGCACGACCATCCCCTCGAGGTGGTGGCCTTCGTGGGCGAGGAGTCCGCCTGCGGGATGACGGTGTTCGGGAGCAGCGTCATGACCGGGGTGGTGGGACCGAAAGAGATGAAGCGGGCGGTCCACCCCCCCACCGGAAAGTCCATGTACGAGGCCGTCGCGGCGGCGGGCGGGAACCCCGCGCGGGCGGCCTCCTGCGTGCTGCCCAGGCGCTCCCTCAAGGCCTTCGTCGAGCTCCACATCGAGCAGGGCCCCGTCCTCGAGGCCAAGCGGGTGCCCGTCGGGGTGGTGGACCTGGTGGTGGGCTACGCGCGGGGGAAGGTGATCTTCCAGGGGGTGACGGCGCACTCGGGCGGGCAGCCCATGCCCTACCGCCGGGACGCCGCGATGGCGGCGGCCGAGTTCATGGTCGGGATGGAGCGGATCGTCCGGCGGGCGCCGGCGCGGCGGCGCGTCACCCTCACCTTCGGCGAGGTGGGCGTGTATCCGGGGTGGGTCTCCATCGTCCCGGGCGGGGCGACGCTCTCCTTCGATCTGCGCGCCCGCTCCCTCGCCACCCTCAAGGGGGTGCTGGGCCGGATGCGCGGGGAGCTCGCGCGCATCGGCCGCTCGCGGAAGGTGGCCGGGCGGGTGGCCGAGGTCTCGATCCTCCCGCCCTGCCCGGCCTCGCCTGGGGTGCGCCGGGCCCTCATCCGGGGGGCGGCGGCGGCGGGGAGCCGCTGGCTGCCGCTCCCGAGCGGGGGGGTCCACGACGCCTGCCGCATGGCCGCCCTCTGCCCCATGGGGATGATCTTCATCCCATCGGTGAAGGGGCTCTCCCACACGCCGGAGGAGTTCACCCATTTCCGGCACCTGGTCCAGGGGACGGAGGTGCTGGCGGCGGCCCTGCTGCAGCTGGCGGACAGGCGGGTGAAGGCCTAGAGGGGGGGCTAGCGGGCCGCGCGCTCGCGCTCGCGCTTCTTCACGTTCTTGTTCTCGTACATCCGCTCGTCCGCCCGCTCGATGAGCTGCTCCACCGAGGCGGGCGAGGCCGGGTCGAAGTGGGCCAGGCCCAGGCTGAAGGAGAGGCGCCTGTCCGGCCGCTTGTGGGCGTTGTGCGCCGAGAGGTTCTTGTCCAGACGATCGAGGATCTTCTTCGAGCTTCCCTCCATGGCCTCGATGGCGAGGACGGCGAACTCGTCGCCGCCGTAGCGGCTGAGGATGTCGGGCTGCCGGAAGGTCTTCCGCAGGATGTTGGCTACCTCGATGAGGCACTGGTCCCCCTCCAGGTGGCCGTGGGTGTCGTTGATTCGCTTGAGCCCGTCCAGGTCGACGAACAGGAAGGTCATGTTGCGCTTGGCGCGCCGGGCCAGGCTCACCTGACGCTGGGCCGCCTCGAAGAAGCCCCGGCGGTTCAGGAGGCCGGTGAGGGGGTCCACGTCGGACAAGGCACGGAGCTGCTCCCGCATCCGGACGTTGCGGGTGACATCGCGGAGGCTCACCACATAGAACTTCTCCTTGCCCCAGGCCGCCTCCTCGGTCAGGATCTCGGCCACCTTGAAGTCGGCGGCGCCGCCGGAGATGGTCACCTCCTGCGAGCGGAGGCTGTCCACGGGGAAGGAGAACGGCCGCCCGATGAGATCGGCGGAGGATTTGTCGAGGAGCCGCTCGGCGGCGGGGTTCATGTAGCGGACGAACCCGCGCTCATCGACCGCCATGAGGGCGTCGGGGCTGCTGGCGACGAGGATCGAGAACAGCTCCTCCCGGTCGGATTCGGCCAGCGAGGCGAGCCGCCGCGGCTTGGAGGCGGCGCCGTTGCCGCCCGCGTTGCGGCGGGGCTTCTCCGCGTTCTTCTTTTGGCCGCGGGCTCGCACGGGTTTCTTCACAGGTGAAAGACCATCCTCGGGCGAGAATAACCGTCACCCATCCGCATCATTCCGGCTCCCCGTGAATCCGTTCCGGCGGACGGCGCTGCCTGCGCCGCGGGTCGGATCCTGCTCTCCCTTCCTGTCGCTCCTGGAGCGCCGCCCTCCCTCTTCCCCTGCTCTGGATGCGGGAGCTCCTGCGCTACCCAATCAGCAGCAATGGAAATGCCAAAACGGCAGAAAAAATGTAACCGCCGTCATACTTTTCGAATGTTCCATCGTCCGTTTCGCGCCCCGGATGCTAAACTGGGCCTCTCTCTTGTCATAAGGTCTGAAGGTAGCTGATTTTCTTCAGCTTATTCTAAATAACCGCCTCATCATGGAGCAATTTTTACTCTAAAAACAAAAGAGAATCAACCCATAAT
>JACPCT010000243.1 GCA_016184445.1 Candidatus Tectimicrobiota bacterium
CTGGTAGAGCGCCTCTATCTTCTCACACATCCGCTCGGCGCTGTAGGCCTGGGCAAGCCTCCGCCCGGCCTCGCCCATGGCCCGGCGCTCCTCCGGCCGGGCCAGGAGCCGGCCGATGGCCGCCGAGAGGGCGGCCGCGTCGCCGGGAGGGACCAGGAGCCCCGTCTCCTCCTCCCTCACCACTGCGGGGAGCCCTCCCGTCCGGGCCGCCACCACCGCCAGCCCCGCGGCCATGGCCTCGACCGCGGCCCGGCCCATGCCCTCGTTCCGGGAGGGGAAGGCGAACAGGTCCAGCTCCTCGAGCAGGTCGCCCACGTCATCGCGCCAGCCCATGAAGCGGACCCCCTCGGCGACCCCCAGCTCCCGGGCCAGGGCCTGATACTCCTCCCGCTTCTCGCCCTCGCCGATGAGGATGAGCCGCGCCCCGGGGTGCCGGTCCCCGAGCAGGGCGAAGGCCTGGATGAGGAGGCCGTGGCCCTTGATCGGGTCGAGGCGGCCCACCGAGCCGACGAGCGCTCCCTCGGCCGGGAGCCCCAGCGCCCGGCGGCGGCTGGGTCCCGTTCCGGCCCGGGCCTTCGGGCCGGGCAGGGGGATGCCGCTGAAGATCGTGACGAACTGAGAGGGGCGCCCCACGCCCAGGGCGAGGTGCTCCTCTGCCTCGCGGTCGGTGAGGGTGACGATGGCGTCCGTCCAGCGGGCCATCAGGCGCTCGGCCCAGATGAACAGGCGCGTCTTCCAGGGCCCGAAGTAGCCGTAGAAGACGTGGCCGTGCGGGGTGTGGACGACCCGGCACCCCCCCGCGAGCCGGGCCGCCAGGCGGCCCAGGATGCCGGCCTTCGAGGTGTGGGTGTGCACAAGGTCGAACCGGCCCCCGCGGATCAGGCGCCAGCAGGCCCGCAGGGCGACGGCGTCCTTCACGGGATGAACGGCGCGGATGAGCGAGGGGATGCGGACCAGCTGGACTCCCTCCGACTCGGCCTCGGGCCGCATCGGCGATTCCTCCGTCAGGCCCAGCCCCGCGGCGAGCACCACCTCATGCCCGCGCCGCCGCTGGCCGATGCAGCTGAGAAGGGTGTTGTCGGCCGAGCCTCCCCGGTCAAGCCGCGTGATGATGTGGAGAACTCTCAATCCGCCTCTCCCGGCCCGGCGTCGGCCTCGGAGGGGAATCTTAGCAGGCCCGCGGGAGCCGGTAAAGGCTGGATTTGCAATCAAATCAATTATTTGTACTTGCCGCCGCCCCGCGCTGTGGCTAGGCCGGTCTCCGGGCGGGGAGGCCCATGAGGGTCTCGACCGGGGTCTGGCAGTCGAGCATCTCGGGCGGGAAGACGACCTTCACCGCATCCACCGGGCAGTGGTCCTCGCAGGCGCCGCAGTACCAGCACTCGTCGGGGTACTTCACCTCGGGCGGCTCCTCCCGCGACTCGCGCCAGATGATGTCGCCGGGGCAGAAGAAGTCGCAGATCGTGCATCCGGAGAGGCACGTCTTCTCGTCAATCAGTATGGGCATGGGCGCTCGCTTCCCCCAGCGAAACCGTGGAGCGGGTGTCCTCGGGGGTGAGCCCCGTCGGCACGGAGGAGACGCGGAGGTCCTCTCCCTGAAGCTCCACGACGATCATCTTCAGCCCCGTCGCGTCGTCGCGGGCGGGGTAGTCGGCCCGGGCGTGGGCGCCGCCCCCCCGCGTCTCCCTCCGCTCGATCGCGCTCGCGGCCATGGCCTCCGCGACGGCCCGGATGCTGCGCGCCTCGTGGACGCGCATGAGGCCGTGGTGGTCCCGGGCGGTCATCTCGCCCTCCCGCGCGCGCAGGGCCCTCAGGCGCCGGAGACCCTCCCGCATGTGGGGCTCGTCCCGGTAGAAGCCGACGTAGTCGGTCACGACGGAGCGCACCTCGTCCTCGAACCGGGAATGGGTGTAGCCGCCCGGGTTCTGGAGGGGGCTCAGGATGGCGCCGCGCAGGGCGGCGATCTCCTCCTCCGGGAGAGCGCGCGGCTTGCGGGCGGCCAGGGCGTGGCGGGCGGCCTCCTCGCCCGCCACCTTGCCCAGCACGGCGGCGCCGGAGATGCCCGCGCCCATGGTGGAGCAGTCGCCCGCGGCGAAGAGGCCCTCCACGTTCGTCCCGGTCCCGGGGTCGATCAGGATCCCGCTCGATCGGAAGAAGGTGCCCCCGTGGCGGCTGGAGAGCTCCGAGACCGTGACCTCGAAGGGCGCCTTGCCGATGTCGATCCCCTTCTGCTCGAAGAAGGCGGGCATGGCGGGGCGGTCCACCCCGAGGGTCTCCTTGAGGCGGTGGATCTCCTCCGGGGGCAGGTGGGTGCAGTCGCAGTAGATGGGGCCCCTGCCCGCCATGATCTCGGACACGATCCCGTGCACGAGGTCCCCCCGCCGGGCGCGCTCGCCGTCGGGGTGGTACCTGAACATGAAGCGCTCGCCCTGGCGGTTGATGAGATGGCCGCCGCCTCCCACGAAGGCGTTGGTCCCCTGGGTGGAGTAGCCCTTGGGGCAGAGGGTGCAGTCGTAGAACTCCATGTTCGCGAGCCGGGCGCCCCGCCGCAGGGACATCGCCTGGCCGTCCCCCGTGTTGTAGGGGGTGTGCCAGCTGTCGAAGGGGAGGCCCGAGGCGTTGCGGGACATGCGGTTGGTCTCGCCGGTGGCCATCACCACCGCGCGCGCCAGGATGAAGTAGAAGGTGCCGTGGCGGATGTGGAAGGCGGCCGCCCCCCGCACCCGGCCGTCCTCGACCAGGATCTCGGGCACCATCACCCGCTCGAGCACCAGGGCCCCGGTGTTCCGGGCGGCCCGGCCGATGAGGTGCTTGAAGTCCCTCCCGTCGAAGTTGATGGTGTACTCGCCCGGCATCCCGAAGGAGCGGTGGCGGTAGTACTTGCGCCCCGTCTCCGGGTCGGTGAAGTCCACGCCCAGCTTCTCGAGGTAGTGGACCATGGGCTTCAGGCCGTGGAGCAGGCGGGCGGTCGTGCCCATGTCCGCGATGCCGTCGGTGAGCCGGGGTACGTGCCGGAGCAGGTATTCCGGCGTGTCCCACTCGGGGCCCTCCTCCAGGACGGAGAAGAAGTGGTCCACCCCCGCGGCCACGCTCCCCGAGCGCTCGATGATGCCGCCCTTCTCGCAAACGGTGACCCTGGCCCCGGCCTCGGCGGCACCGAGGACGGCCAGGCACCCCGCTACCCCTCCGCCCACCACGAGGACGTCGGTCTCGATGATCTGGGTTTTCTCCGAGGGAGGGCGGAGGCGCGCGGCGGGGCTCTTCAACGGGATCTCCTCAAGGCAAGCCGGTGCATCCTGGGACATGCCGCCCCAATCTATCACATCCCTCCTTCGGCGGGGAAAAAGCGGTCGTACCATGCCGAGAAGGTCATCCATCCCCAGAGCGCGAGGCCCCAATCGGCCCGGCCCGAGACGTGCTCGCCCAGGAGCCGCAAGGGGCCCTCCCGCTCGAGCAGGCACCAGCGCTCCACCTTGCCGGGCGCCAGGAGCTCGCGGGCCGTGCCGGCCAGCTCGCCGCGCAGCCACTCCGCGACCGGGACGGTGAAGCCCTTGCGGGAGCGGTCCAGGATCTCCCGGGGCAGGAGATCCCGCAGGGCCTCGCGGAGGAGGCGCTTGCCGGTGGACCCGGCCACCTTCCAGGAGAGCGGCATCGAGGCCGAGAGGCGCAGCATCGGGGCCGAGGCCAGGGGAAGGGCCAGCTCCAGCCCGTCCGCCGCCGCCAGGGTCCCGGCCATGGGGCCGAGGGCGGCCCGCAGCCATTGGTCCAGGTCCACTTGGAGGAGGGCGAGGGGATAGCGGGAGGGGTTTCCCCGGCCATCTTCCGGGCGGACGACCTGGGCGAAGCGCGCCAGGCCTCCCCGCAGGCGGGCGGCCTCCTCCTCCCCCATCAGGGCGTACATCGCCCGGTGCATCTCGAGGGGACCGCCTTGGGCCGCCAGCGCCTCGCGGAGGGAGGGATGGGAGGCCCGCCGGGCGAGCGCCTGCCGGATGAAGAGGGGCAGGCGGCCCAGCCAGGGCCACCAGGGGGCCAGGAGGTGCTTCCGGTGGCCGCCGAACACTTCGTCCGCGCCCAGGCCGGAGACCACCCGCCGCAACCCCCGCTCCCGGGCCAGGGCGAAGGCCCGGCAGTTGGCCACGGCCGAGGCGTTGCCGCCGGGGGCCTCCATGCTGCTCACGATCCAGCCCAGGCTCTCCCGGGCGTCCTCCGCCGTGAGGGTGAGATCCAGGAACTCCGCGCCGTGGCGCTCGGCCATGGCGCGCGCGAAGCCGCGGTCCGGGCTGTCCCCGGCCCCGGCGTGGATGGCGACGATGGGGCCCTGGCGCGCCTCTCGCAGGAGGGCGAGGAGGGCGGTGCTGTCCATGCCCCCGCTCAGGAGGAGGCCAATCGGCTCTCCCGGCGGGAGATCGGCCGCCGCCGCCGCTGCCTCCCCGGCGGTTTGCCGCAGCTGGCGCCTGGCCTCGCCGCGCCCGCCAGCCGGCTCGCCGCCCAGGGGGATGAAGGGCTGGCTCGCGACGCCATCCGAGGAGATGACCAGTTGCTCGCCCGGCGGGAGCCTCCGCACGCCGCCCAGCAGGGTGCGGCCGGGCGGGATCGAGAGGTAGCGCAGGAAATGCTCGCAGGAGGCGAGGTGGAGCTTCTCCTCTCCCGGGCGGGTGAGGTCGGCGAGGCGGTCGCTGAAGCCGAGCTGGCCGCCCGCCTCCCGGTAGTAGAGGGTCTGGAGCCCCCAGGGGTCGGCTCCCAGGGTGAGGCGCCCTCCCTCCCAGACGGCGAAGGCGAAGCCCATCCCCGCCTGGAGGAAGGGGCGCAGGATCGTCTCCGCGCCGCCGGGCCAGGCCGCAAGGGCCCGGGCCAGGTCCCCGCGCGGCTGCCGGGCGGGCCCCAGGACGACGGCCTGGGCCTCCCCCTCGGCCTGGAAGGGTGCGCTGCCCTCATCCCAGGCGAGGAGGGGGCTTCCTCCCGCTGGCCGCCCGGCTGAGCTCGCCCCAAGCCGGAGGACGCCCGAGAGGCTAGCCATGGGCGCCCTCCAAGAGGCGGAGGTAGGCCTCCTCGGTCCGCCGGGCGTGGGCCTGGATGGTGAAGCGCTCGGCCACCCGGCGCCGCCCGGCCTCCCCCATCCGCTGGCGCAGGGCGGTGTCCTCGGCCAGGCGCGCGATGGCCGAGGCCAAGGCCTCCGGGTCGCGCGGGGGCACGAGGACGCCCGTCTCCCCATCGGCTGCGACCTCGGGGGTGCCGCCGGTCGAGGTGCCCACCACCGGCTTGGCCATCGCCATCGCCTCGAAGATGACCCGCCCGCAAGGCTCCGCGTCCGAGGGGATGACGCAGATGTCGAGGGCGGCGGTGTGGGCCCGCACGTCGCGCTGGTAGCCCGAGAAGAACACCCGCTCCCCCAGGCCCTGGGCGGCCACGCGGGCGCGGAGTTCCTCTTCGCATTTCTTCTCGCCCTCGAAAAGGCCGGCCCCCACGATGAGAAAGCGTAGGTTCGGGAATCGCGGGATGACGGCCCACCACCCCGGCGAGCACCTCGCCGGGGCCCGCGCCATAGCGGGCGCGCACTTCATCGCCGGAGACCGAGGGATGGAAGCGCTCCACGTCCACCCCGTTGATGATGGTCAGGGTCTTCTCCGGGAGGTTGCCGAGGCGGCGGAAGCGCTCCCGGATGGCGTCCGAGTTGGCGATGAGGAGGGAAGCGAGGGGGAGGAGGAGGCGGTCGAGGTCGATCTCCTCGCCCGGGATGATGAGGTTGCGGGCGTGCCAGACGGCGGGGAGGCCCGCGGCCCGCGCGGCCAGGGCGGCCGGGATGTTGGTGGCGGGCCCGTTGGCGTGGAGGAGGGAGACGGCCCGGGCCCGGGCCACACTCCGCAGGCGCAGCGCGGTGCGGGCAAGGAGGTCCAGGCGCCGGAGGGGGCCGTACTGGGCCGGGATGACCTCGACCCCCAGCTCCCGCGCGGCCTCGGGGAAGGGCCCCTCCGGGGGCGCGGCCAGGAGGGGGCGGAAGCGGCTCCGGTCCAGGTGGCGGAACAGTTCGAGGAGGCTCGTCTCTCCCCCGCTGATCTGGGTGTAGTGGTGGCATGGGACCAACCTAGCACTTGGCCCTCCGGGAAAAAAGGTCAAAAGCCCTGGGGGAGGGCCGGTTTCCTGCCATTTTCCGGGCGGGGCGGATAGAATGCGGGGGCTGCCATTTTCCGGCAGGGCGCTGGGAAGCGGAGGGGCCGCATGGAGAGGGGGGATTCGCGGGCGCTCCTCGCGCGCTACCGCTTCTGCCCGTGGCGGGAGCGGTTCCACGTGGCCCTGCGCTGCCGGATGATGAACCTGTGGCCGCTCGAAGCTGAGGTCCCCCGCGAGGGCCGGCCAGGGGCTCGTGGCGCTCGCGCTCGCGGCGGCGGCCCCGGGCCGGGAAGTGGTGGGGATCGAGCGGGAGGAGCGCAAGGTCGAGGCCGCCCGCCGGGCGGGGGAGGGGCTCGGGAACCTCTCGTTCCGGCAGGGAGACCTCCTGGCGCTCGACGAGAAGGAGGGAGGCTTCGACGCGGCGCTTCTCCTGGACGTCCTCTACTTATGGCCGGGAGAGGCGAAGCGCCGGATCCTCGCGGGCTCGGGCCGGGCGCTCCGCAAGGATGGTTTGCTTTTGGTGCATGAGGTTGTTACAACGCCCGCTTGGAAGTACGGGGTGGCGCTGCTTCAGGAGTGGGTCGCCTTGAACGTCCTCCGGACCACGGCCAGCCGCGGGATTTACTACGCAACGAGAGAAGAAAACGAGAGCCTTCTCCGGGCCTGCGGGTTCGAGGTGGAGGCGGTCCCCTTCCACCGCGGCAAGCCCTACGCCCATTGCCTCTTCCGCTGCCGAAAGACTTGAGACCCGGCAACGGGCCTCCGGGCGCGGGAAGGAGATGAGATGCGAAGCCCCGGCGAGGCCCACGGCTCTTCCTCCTCCCCCCGGCTGAGCGTCGTCCTCCCGGTTTTCCGGGGCGAGGGCTTCATCCGCCGCTCGCTGGAAGACCTCCTCTCCTGGCTGTCGCGGTCCGGGACCTCCTTCGAGATCGTCGCCGTGGACGACGCGAGCGGCGACGGCACGGCCGCCGCCATCGAGGGGATGCAGGCTCTCCGCCCGGGCGCCATCCAGCTCCTGCGGAACGAGCGGAACATGGGGAAGGGGGCCTCCGTCCGCAAGGGCATGCTCGCGGCGGAGGGCCTCTTCCGCCTCACCATGGACTGCGATCTGCCCTACGGGCTGGACACGGTGGGGCAGATGCTCCGGATGCTCGAAGCCGGGGCGGACGTGGTGATCGCCTCCCGCGTCCACCCCGAGAGCCGCTACGTCATCAGCCCCCGGATGTTCTCCAAGCTTGTCACCCGGCACTGGGTGAGCCGCCTCGGGAACCGGATCATCCGGCTCGTCGTCCCCGGGGTCTACGACACCCAGGCGGGCCTGAAGGGCTTCAGCCGGGAGGCGGCGGTCCACATCTTTTCTCGCCAGCGGCTGAACCGCTTCTCGTTCGACCCCGAGGTGCTGCGGATCGCCCAGGTGGCGGGCTTCCGGATCGTGGAGATCCCCGTCGGCTTCCAATACGAGTCTGACCTGACCACGGTGGAGTTCGCGAGCGATTCCTTCCGCATGATCCGCGATCTCATCCGGGTCAAGCTCTGGGAGAGGCAGGGAACGTGGAAGCGGGAGAAGCACGGATCATCATGAACGCGGACGACCTCGGCATGTCGCCCGAGACCAACCGGGGCATCGCCGAGTGCGCCGAGGCGGGCG
>JACPCT010000244.1 GCA_016184445.1 Candidatus Tectimicrobiota bacterium
GCGGCAGTGTTGCGCCACTCGAGCTTCCCCTCCACGATCTCCCGGTAGACGATCTCCTCGTGGGAGAGGCGCCCCTGGGAGTCCACGAGGGGCTCGGCCCCCTTGCGGAGCTGGGCCACCCGCTTGGCGAGGAGCACCGAGAGCAGGAAGCGGTTGTTCACGGTGTTGAGCGCCTGCTCGAACAGATTGTCGTAGCCATGCTGTACAGCCATGTTTCCTCCCGGTTCCCGGCAATCGCAGGGGGCGCTAGCCGATGCCCACCTGCTGGACGTAGAGCATCTGAAGGTCGGACGTCACTTGCTCGAGGAGGGCCGCTTCCTCGGCCGTGAGGTTCCCCTTCATCTTATCCTTCACAAAGGCGACCATGTCCACGAACATGCGCGCGTTGCGCGGGTCGGGGCTGCCGATCCGCTCCCCCGTCTGGGGATGCAGCCCCATGGCCGCCAGGGCGTTCCCCTGGAGGATGGCCAGCAGCATCTCGAACTCCCGGCTGCGCCCGCCCGCGGGGGGCTCCTTGGCGGGAGCCTGGGGGGCGGGACGCTTCTCCTCCGCGGGGGCGGGGGCCGCCTCCCGCGCCTCCTTCTCCGGCTTCTCCGGGGGAGAAGGCGGTGACTCCTCCTCCTCCTCGTAGCCCCTCACGGCGAACCGCCGGTCCGACACCTTGAATCCCTTGCCCTCTTCTTCCGGCATCGTTCCCCCTTCAAAGAGCCCATCGCCCGGAGGGATGCCCCCGGGCCTACGCCTCCCGGCAGAACCATTCCCGCAGGGCGGCCGGGCGCAGGAGCCGGGCGAGCCAGCCGCGCAGGCGGCCCCCGAGGCTTCCGGCCGCGTCGAGGAGGCCCTTCTTGATGCCGGCCACCTTCTCCTTCCGATCCTCGCGCTCCCCCTCCAGCGCCGCCAGCTCGCGGAAGAGGCGCTCCTCCTTCGGGCTCAGCCGGGTGGGGGTGCGGACGAACACCTGGACGATGTGGTCCCCCTTCGACCTCCGCCCCATCACGGGAAAACCCTCCCCCCGGAGCACCAGGGTCTCGCCCGCCTGGGTCCCCCTGGGGACCTTGAGCCTCGAGCGGCCGTAGAGCGTCCTCACCTCGACCTCCGCCCCCAGGGCGGCCTGGGCGAAGGTGATGTCGAGGCGGCTGATCACGTGCTGGCCCTCGCGCTGGAACTCCGGATGGGCCAGCAGGGAGACCGCCACGAACAGATCCCCCGCCGGTCCGCCGCGGGCCCCGCCCTCCCCCTCCTCGCGCAGGCGCAGCCTCCCGCCGTGGTCCACCCCGGCCGGGATCTTCACCTTCACGCGGCGCTTCTCGGCGCGGAGCCCCTTCCCCCCGCACTCGGGGCAGCGCTCCCTGACCACCTGGCCCGTGCCCCCGCACTCCGAGCAGGCGGTGCTGTAGGTGATGAACCCCTGGCGGAAGGCGACCTGCCCGCTGCCGCGGCAGGCGGGGCAGGCGGAGACGGACCCGGCCTTGGCGCCGGAGCCCCCGCAGTAGACGCACTCGGACGGCCGCTCGAACTCGAGGTCGCGGTCCGCCCCCCGGGCGGCCTCCTCGAAGGTCAGCTCGAGGTTGTAGACCAGGTCGCGGCCCCGCTGGGGGCCGGTGCGGCGCCGGGAGCGCGAGCCGCCCAGGCCGAAGATGTCCGAGAAAATGTCCCCGAAGGAGGAGAAGATGTCCTCGAAGCTCGAGAAGCCCTGGGCCCCCATGCCCCGCAGCCCGTCGGCGCCGAAGCGGTCGTAGGCCTCCCGCTTCTGGGGGTCGCTGATCACTTGGTAGGCCTCGGAGGCCTCCTTGAAGGCATCCTCCGCCTTCGCGTCGCCGGGGTTGCGGTCCGGGTGGAATTTCATGGCGAGCCGGCGGTAGGCCTTCTTGATCTCGGCCTCATCCGCGGTCCGCCCCACCCCGAGGATTTCATAGTAATCGCGTGTGGCCATTCCCGCTCCCTGTCCGGGCCAAGGGCAAAGGGCTGAATTTACACCGGCTTAGAAGAGGATTCAAGGAGCCGGGGCCGCTCCCTCCGCGCGGAGCTTGCCCACGGCGACCCGGCTGGGGCGGATCACCTCCTCCCCCAGGCGGTAGCCCTGCCCCAGCTCCTCGACCACCATCCCGTCCTGGGAGGGGTCGCTCACCTCCCTCGTCAGCAGGGCCTCATGGAGGGAGGGGTCGAAGCGCTCGCCCGCCGCCTGGATGGGAACCACGCCCTGGGCCGCCAGCTCCTGGGAAAAGCGCCCCTGGATGAGCCGGACTCCCTCGATGAGCCCGCCGGCGGAGCCCCCGCCCTCGGGGGCCGAGGCGGCCGCCAGCGCCCGGCCCAGGTCCTCCGCGATGGGCAGGAAGCTTGCCACCACCCGCTTGCGGGCCTCGAGGGTACGGCGCTCGAGCTCCCTCTCCTGGCGGGCGCGGAACTCGGCCGCCTCCCGGTTGAGCCGCTCGATGTGCTCCTTGAGCTTCTCCTCGGCGAGCGCCACCTTCCGCTCGAGTTGCTCGACGTAGGTGGGGACCGCCTTCACCGGCTCGGCGGGGGCCGAGTCCCCGTCCTCGCCGTAGCGGCGGCGCCGATCCACCACCTTCGCGCCGGAGGCGCCCTCCGGCCTCTCCTCGGGGGCCGCGCCGCCCTCCTTCGGGGGGGCCGGCGCCTCCTCCCCCGAGCGGATTTCCACGCGATCTTCCATGAAGCCGAACCTCCCGCCTTGCACGGACTCCGCTACAGGGACCTCATTTCCAGCAGCCGCCGGATGCGCTCCCCGATGGGCGGGTGGGTGCTGAAGAGGCTGGCCAGCCCCCCGCCCGTCAGGGGATTCACGATGTACATGTGGGCGGTGGCCTCGGTGGCGCAGGGCAGCGCCTCCTGGCGCGAGGCCTCCTCCAGCCGCTGCAGGGCCGAGGCGAGCGAGCGCGGCGAGCGGGTGATCTCGGCCGCGGTGGCGTCCGCCAGGTACTCGCGCGAGCGGCTCACCGCCATCTGGAGCAGGGTGGCGGCGATGGGGGCGACGACCGCCGCGAGGATGAGGCCGAGGACGCCGCCGCCCCGCCCCTCGTCGTCGCGGCGGTGGCCGCCGAAGAAGGCGGCGAACTGGGCCATCTGGGCGATGTACATGATGGCGCCCGAGAGGGTGGCCGCCACCGTGCTGATGAGGATGTCGCGGTTGCGGATGTGGGCCAGCTCGTGGGCCGCCACGCCCTCCAGCTCCTCCCGGCTGAGGACCCGGAGGATCCCCTCGGTGAAGGCCACGGCGGCGTTCTGCGGGTTGCGCCCGGTGGCGAAGGCGTTCGGCACGCCCTCGGGGATGACGTACACCCTCGGGGCGGGCAGCCCGGCGCGGCGGGCGAGGTCCCGCATCATGCCGTGGAGCTCGGGGGCGTGCGCGGGGAGCACCTCCTGCGCCCCCGTGCTGGAGAGGACGATCTTGTCCGAGAACCAGTAGCTGATCCCGTTCATCGCCAGGGCGAGCACGAGCGCGATGACGAGCCCCCCCTGCCCCCCGATCAGGTGCCCGATCAGCAGGATCAAACCGGTCAACAGCCCCAACAGGACGTAGGTCTTCAGCGAATTCGTGCTCACTTGGCTCTCCGGGTCACCCGTACCAGTTTGGCGGCCCTGGCCGGGATCAAAGCGGCCTGCTCGGCCGTCGCATCCTCCATGCGCGCCCGCAGCTCCTCGATGGCGTCGCTGTGGAGGAGATCCTCCAGCTGATTCAAGCGATCCACCGCCTCCACCAGCTTCCGCCGCAGGTCCAGGATGATTTCCACCCCCGCGAGGTTCACCCCCATGTCGCGGGTCAGGGTGAGGATCACCTCCAGGCGCTCGATGTCGTTCTCCGTGTAGAGGCGCGTGCGCCCCTCGCTGCGGCCGGGCTCGAGGAGCCCCTCGCGCTCGTAGAGGCGGAGCGTCTGGGGGTGGATCTCGAACATCTCGGCGATGGCGCTGATGGTGTACTTGCCGTCGCGCAGTCTCCGCCGCCGCGCCATGATCCCCTCCTCACATGCTCACGCCCGTCATGGGCGTGCGGGGCCGCATGGGGTTGCGGCGCTCGAACTCGCGGATGAGCTCCTTGCTCTCCTCGTCGAGCCGGTCGGGCAGCAGGACCCGCACCGTCACGTAGAGGTCCCCCTTCCCCCCGCCCTTGAGGTGGGGCGCGCCCTTGCCCGCGAGCCGGAACTTGCGCCCGTTCTGGGCGCCGGGGGGGATGGTGACCTTGGCCGTCCCCTCGTAGGTGTGGATCTCCACCCGGGTGCCCAGCAGGGCCTCCCCCAGCGTCACCGGCAGCTCCAGGTAGAGGTTGTCGCCCTTGCGGTCGAAGAAAAGATGGGGGCGCACCTTGGTGGTGATGAAGAGGTCGCCCGGCGGCCCTCCGTCCGGCGAGGGGTCGCCCTTCCCGGCGAGGCGCACGCGCGAGCCGCTCTCCACCCCGGCCGGGATCTTCACCTGGATGCGCTCGGTGGTGCGGCGCACGGAGCCGTTCTCCCGCGCCGTCCGGGGGATCGTGATGGTGGAGGTGAGGCCCCGGAGCGCGTCGTCGAAGCCGATCTCCATCGAGTAGTTGACGTCGGCGCCCTTGGTGGGGCCCGGGGCCCCGCCTTCCCAGAAGCGGGTGCGGCGCCCCCCGCCTCCGCCGAAGATGCCGCCGAAGAGGTCGCCCAGCCCGAACTCCCGGAGGATGTCCTCCACGCTGGGCGGGGCGCCGCGCTCGCCCCAGGGGCTCCCCCCCGCGAAGGCGGCGTGGCCCATGGCGTCGTACTGGCGGCGCTTCGCGGGGTCGGAGAGGACGGCGTAGGCCTCCCCGATCTCCTTGAAGCGCTCCTCGGCCTGCTTGTCGCCCGGGTTGAGGTCCGGGTGGTGCCTGCGGGCGAGCCGCTTGAACGCGCGCTTGACCTCGTCCTCGCCCGCGTTCCGGCCGACCCCCAGCACCTCGTAATAGTCGCGCTTGGCCATGCGGCATCAACCCCCGCGGGGCGGTGAGGGCTCCTACTTCTTCTCCTTGTCCACTTCCTCGAACTCGGCGTCCACCACGTCGCCCTCGGCGGCGGGCTTGGCCGGTCCCTCCGGGCGGGGAGCCTGCGAGGCCCCGCCGTCCGCGGCCTGGCCGGCCTTCTGGTACATGGCCTGGGCCAGCTTGTGCGAGGCGCTCTCGAGGCGGCCGCGGGCCTGGGTGATCTGCTCCAGGCTGGCGTTCTGGTCCTCGAGCACCTTGCGCACCTCGGCGGCGGCGTCCTGGATCTCCTTGCGCTCGGCCTCGGAGACCTTCGACTCGTGCTCCTTCAGGATCTTCTCCGTGCCGTAGGCCAGGGTGTCCGCGTGGTTGCGGGCCTCGACGATCTCGCGCCGCTTCTTGTCCTCCTCGGCGTGCTCCTCGGCGTCGCGGACCATGCGCTTGATCTCGTCCTCGGCGACGCCGCTGGAGCTCGTGATGGTGATGGCCTGCTCCTTGCCCGTGCCGAGGTCCTTCGCCGAGACGTTCACGATGCCGTTCGCGTCGATGTCGAAGGTCACCTCGATC
>JACPCT010000245.1 GCA_016184445.1 Candidatus Tectimicrobiota bacterium
GTTCATTCCGCCCAGAGGATGCTAGCTCCACTTGAGGCTGGAGGAAACCCGTGGCTCAAGCGCTTCCCCTCTCCGCCCCGGCGCGAAGCTGCAACCTGTGCGGCGGGGGCGGGTTCGCCCGCCTCTTCGAGAAGGATGGATTCTCCGTCCTGCGGTGCCGGGGGTGCGGCCTCGTGTTCACCCATCCCATCCCGGACGAGGAGAGCCTCCGCGCCATATACGGACGGGACTATTTCGAGGGGGGGCTCTACCGCAGCTACGCCGACGAGGCGGCCTCCCGCGGGCCGGACTACCAGAAATGGCTCCGGTGGTTCACGCGCGCCACGGGCCTCGCCCGCGGGCGCTGGCTCGACATCGGCTGCGCGACCGGCTCCTTCCTCTCCGCCGCCAGGGATTCCGGATGGGAGGTCCGCGGGGTGGATATTTCCGCCTACTGCGTCGGGGAGGCCGGGAGGCGGGGCCACGACGTCCGCCTCGGCACGGCGCGCCGCCTTCCCCCCGAGTGGAAGGACTTCGACGTCATCTCCATGTGGGACACCGTGGAGCACCTGCCCGACCCCAGCGGGGACATCGCCGCCGCGGCCTCCCGCCTCCGTCCGGGGGGATGGTTCGTCGCCTCCACGGGGGACATCTCCTCCCTGGCGGCCCGCCTGCTCGGGCGCCGCTGGTGGCTGATGCTCCCCCCGGTCCACCTCTACTTCTTCAGCCGGGAGACGCTGGAGGGGGTCCTGCGCAAGGCGGGCCTCGCGCCCGTGGCCGCCAAGCGGTTCGGCAGGCGCCTCAGCCTGGGCCGCGCGGCCCGGCTCTTGACGGGATCACGGGCCACCTCCCTGGAGCGGGGGCCCTCCCTCTACCTCAACGCCTTTGACATCATGACCCTCCTCGCCCGGCGCCCCGGGGAGGCCGCCCGGTGACGCCGATGCGCCCTCCCCTCGCCATCGTCCCCGCGCACAATGAGGAGGCGAGCATCGGGCGGGTCATCGCCGGCCTGCGCGGGAGCGCGCCGGGGGTGGACATCCTGGTGGTCGACGACCACTCGACGGACGGCACCGCCGCCATCGTGGAGCGGCTCGGCGTCACCCAGGTCCGCCTGGCCTGCAACCTGGGCTACCGCAACGCCATCCAGATCGGCTGCGCCTGGGCGCTGGCGAACGGCTACCAGCGCGTCATCTGCTTCGACGGCGACGGCCAGCACCCCGCCTCCGAGGTCCTGCCCATGCTCGAGCGGCTGGAGCGCGGCGAGGGGGACATCATCGTCGCCACCCGCTACGCGCAAGAGGGGGCGCCGGGCGCTTCCCTCGGCCGGTTCCTGGGGAACCAGTTCTTCAGCCGCGTCGCCAGCCGACTCACCGGCCAGCGCATCACGGACTCGACATCGGGGATGAAGGCACTGGGGCCGGGGGTCCTCCCGATCGTCGCGAAGGGGGATTTCCTCGACCTTCACGCCGAGGCGCTGGTGTACCTGGGCCTGCGGGGCTTCCGCATCGCCGAGCACCCGGCCGTCTTCGCGGAGCGGGCGGGGGGGGTCTCCATGTACGGCCGGCTCGCCCTCCTGCGCTATCCCCTCCTCACCGGTACCCTCATCCTCTGCTCCATCGCGCGGGCCTGGCTGGAGGGCGACCGGGGTGCGGGGCGGTGAGCGGCTCCTTCCTGTTCTTCGCCACCCTGGTGGGGCTGCTGCTGGCGGCCTACGCGCTCCACCTCGTCATCCGGGTGCGGCTGTACGTGGGCTACGCGGTGGCCTGGCTGATCCTGATCGCGGTGGGGCTCGTGGTGCTCAACCTCCCGGTCTTCTGGCCCCTCCTGCGGCGGCTCGCCGGGACGCCGGACACCCAGCAGGCGTGGATACTGCTGGTGCTGGCCGGGGTCGTCTTCATCCTGATGTACTTCTCGGTCCAGCTGACCATCCTCTCCAAGCGGATCTCGGACACCGCCCGCCACCTGGCCCTTCGGGAGACCCCCCCGCCCCCGCGCCGGGACGGGGAGGACCCGGGCAAGGCGCCCGAATGAGAAACGGCCGCGGCCCCTCGCCGGGGCCGCGGCCGCTGAAGCGTCCCTCCGCGGGCGGCTACCGCCCGTTCACCAGCGCCGGCTCCCCGGCGGCCTCCTCCTTGCGCTCCGCGGGGAGGGCGTCCAGGCCGAGGCGCTGCTCGGCCGCCCGGAGGACGGCCTCGAGCATCCCGGCGTAGGAGACGCCGGCGAACTTGGCCATCTTCGCCAGGTGGCCATCCCAGCACCAGCCAGGGTTGGGGTTCACCTCGAGAAGCTTGGGGTTCCCGTCGGCGTCCAGGCGCCAGTCGATGCGGGCGTAGTCCCGGCAGCCCAGGCGCTCGAAGAGCTTCAGGCAGGCGTCCACCATCCGCTTCTCGGTGTCGTCCGGAAGATTGGCGGGGATGGACCGGAGCCGGGCGTAGGGGGAATCCGCGTCCCACTTGGCCTCGTAGCCGCAGATGCGGGGCAGGTCCTCCGGCAGCTCCGAGTAGTCCTCCTCGCAGACGGGGAAGACGGTGTAGGAGACGCCCGGGTTGCCGATGATGCCGACGGTCAGGTCCGCCCCCGTCAGGAACTCCTCGACCAGGATGGGCTTCTCGTAGCCGTACTTGCGGTGCAGCTCGGTGACCACGTTGAGGAGCTCCTCGTGGTCTTGCACCACGCTCCGCTGGGTGATGCCGAAGCTGGAGTCCCCGAAGTTGGGCTTCACGATGACCGGGAAGGTGAACGGCATCTCGTAGGTGGACTCGCCCGGCTTGATGAAGAAGGCCTCCGGCACGGGGATGTCCATCTCCTTCGCGATGCCCCGCACGAGGGACTTATCGTAGCAGTAGGCCAGGCACTGGGGGCCCGCCCCCGTGAAGGGGATGCCCAGCGCCTCGAGGAGGGCGGGGACGTGCAGCTCCTTCAGGGGGTCGTTGCCCAGCCCCTCGTCGCAGAGGTTCAGCACGAAGTCGGCCTTGCCCTTGAGCTTGCCGAGCTCGGCGATGAGGGCGTCGTGGTTGGAGAGGTAGATGAAGCGGTAGTCCTTGAGCTCCCGGAGGGCCGCCTTCATCTGGTCGATGGTGTAGAAGTCGTCCTCGTCGAAGACGGCGGCGGGCTTGAGGAGGTCCTGCTTCGCCGGGTCGCCCATCGCCACCGCCACGGTGCGGACCGCCTCCTTGGAGCGCTTGCGGAGGGGGGTCCACTCCTTGCGGGCCACGGCGGTGAGGATGATGCGCCGCTCCATCATCCCCAGGTCCTGGTTGCGCTGGGAGTCGGTGGCGATCTCCCCGTGGATGACGCAGTCGTGGAACCCGGCCGCCTTGAGGAGGTCGATCAGCTCCGTCCGGCTGTAGAGCCGCTCGGCGTAGAACTGGTCCACCAGCACCCCCTTCTCGACGTGGGTCACCACCTCGCGGGAGATGAGCCGGTGGCCGTCGGCCGAGAGGGCCCGCTCGCGGCAGACGAAGTGCTTGTCGTCCAGCCACTCCCAGGAGCGGGGCTGGAAGTGCTCGTGGAGGTACTCCCCGTCCGACACGTCGACGAGGAGCTTCCCCCAGGGCTTGAGGACGCGGCAGACCCCCTGGAGGACCTTCAGGTCCTCGTGGGCGGTCTCGAAATAGCCGAAGCTGTTGCCCAGGATGAGGGCCGCGTCGAAGGTGTCCGGGGCATAGGAGAACTTCCGGGCGTCCCCCTCGCGGAACTTGACCGGGAGGCCCTCCTTCTTGGCCAGGCTCCGGGCCTTCTGGACGAGGAAATGGGAGCGGTCGAGGCCCTCCACCCCCCGGAAGCCGCGGCGGGCCAGCTCGAGCGAGTGGCGGCCCTGGCCGCAGCAGAGGTCCAGTATCTTGTCCTCTGGAGTAAGCTGGAGAATCCGGGCGAAATACTGGACTTCCTGGCGGGTGATGTTCGGGTCGGCGACGACGTCGGAGTCGGTCTTGAGGTAGAGGGAGTTGAATATCCCCCGCCACCATTCGGGCGGGACATGCTCCTCCAGATTGGCGACCGGGCCGAGCGCGCGCTTGCGGGACTTCCCATTCTTGCCGTTAGCAGTGGACTTCCCTGGTGCCGGCGGTTTGTCGCTCATCCTCTCCTCTGCCTCCCCCCCAGCCTCATCACGATCCGGGCGGACCAGAACCGGGGGGCGTCACCCCCCCCTCGCCCCGGCCTCTCCTCCCGCCCCCCACAGACGGTCCGAGAACCAAAGGCGTTTCCGGCCAATGTAGTCCAAACGGCGGAAAATGCACTAAATTTTTTGCGCCGGGAGAAAAATCGGGAGGGCGGCTGAGGGGGGACGGCCCGCCGCGAGGGGTGCGGAAGACCGCCTGGCGGCCTTTCCCTAGGCCGAGGTGGGGGCCGCCGAGCGCCTGGAGGGCCGCCGGAGGAGGAGGCTGAGCCCCATGGCGGCCTTGCGCCGGAAGTCCACCAGGGAGCGGACCCGGCTCAGCTCCCGGAGGACGAAGCGGGGGCGGCCGTAGAACTTCCGGTGGCCGTACTGCTGGATCTCGCGGAGCTCCTCCTCCTCGAAGTCCGGGTTCCAGAACTTCACCCGGAACCCCTCCCTGGGGTTCTCGGCGAACTCCTGCCAGTAGTCGTAGGGGACGATGCCCGTCCGCAGCATCCGCTCGTAGAGCTCGGTCTTGGGATAGGGGGTGCAGATGGAGAACTGGCAATAGTCCGGGTCCAGCTCCACCGCGAAGTCGAAGGTGGCCTCCATCTCCTCCCGGGTCTCCCCCGGGATGCCTATCATCATGTAGGCGTAGGCGCCGATCCCCGCCGCCCGGGTCTGGCGGAAGACCTGGCGGACGAGGTCCGGGCTGATGCCCTTCTCCATGTAGTCGAGGCTGCGCTGGCTGGCGCTCTCGACCCCGTAGTGGATGCGGTAGCAGCCCGCCCGGCGCAGGTCCCGGAGGAGGTCCTCGTTGATGCAGTCCACCCGCGAGCTGATCTTGAAGCGGACCTTGAGGCCCCGCCGGAGGATTTCCTGGCAGATCTCGTGGACGCGCTTCTTGCGGATGGTGATGGTGTCGTCCACGAAGAAGAAGTCCTCGATCCCCTGCTCCACCAGGGACTCCACCTCGTCCACCACGTTGGCCGGCTCACGGTAGCGGAACTTGGTGCGGCGGATGTCGCAGAAGGTGCAGGCGAAGGGGCAGCCCCGGGAGGACTGGATGGTGGCCGTCACATCGCTCTCCCCGATGAGGCTGTTGTAATTGCGCAGGTTGATGAGGTGCCGGGCCGGGAAGGGGAGGAGGTTCAGGTCCCCCGAGTCCCCCCGCAGGAAGGGGACGCGCGGGTTCTTCCCGTCGAACCAGCTCAGGCCCGGGATGGCGGCCAGCTCCTCGGCCCGCTCCCCCCGGTCGATCGCCTGGGCCAGCATGAGGAAGGACTTCTCCCCGTCCCCGCTGATGACGTAGTCCACCTCCTTCAGGCGGACGGACTCGCCCGGGTAGTAGTTGGCGTGGTGCCCGCCGAAGACGACCCGGGCCTTGGGGTGGTGCTTCTTGACCAGGGCCGCCGCCAAGTCCGTCTTCAGCCCGGTCTCCCGCTCGAAGTAGGCGGCCACGTAGAGGAGGCCCAGCCGGGGAAAGACTCCTCCCCCCTGGTCGATCTGCGCGGGCAGGGTGCTCTCGATGGAGTGAGTCTCCGGAGGGGAGATGAACACAACATTCACGGGTCAGGTATCCTCCGGCCCCGGGCAGGGGTCAAATACAGAGCGGACAAAGCTTACCAAACGAGTCCATGTTAGCATACTCCTCCCTTTTTGCCCCGCCGGACCGGCGCATCCCGCCCTCTCCCCCCTTTCCGGAACCTCTCCAGGCCCGGGCGGAACTTGTCGCAGGGGTCCTCGCGCTCGTGCGGGGGGGTGAACCACAGGGCGTCGTAGGCACCCGGGCGGGCGAGATAGGCCC
>JACPCT010000246.1 GCA_016184445.1 Candidatus Tectimicrobiota bacterium
TGCCGGTCTCCTCCCCCCGGTTCCCGCACCCGGCTTTGCCTCGGCGTCGAGGGCGCCGATGGCCCTCAGGTAGTCCCGGGCCTCCCGCTCCATCGGGCGGGCGCGCGCCTCCTCCCCCATGCCTGCCAGCCAGGCGGCCAGCCTCAACCGCCCCCGCATCCAGTCGGGAGACAACTCCAGCCGGCGCAGTTGCGCGAGCACCTCCGCGTAATCTTCCGCCCGGGACCGCAGGGCGCCGGGCTCCGCGGTCTCGCACAGGATGCGTGCCTCGAGCTCTCTCGCGAGCAGCCAAGTGGATTCCTCGCCGGCGCTCCGCGCCGTCCCCTGGGCATCGCGGGCGGCAGCAAGGGCATCCTCCTCCCGGCCAAGGAGCCAGAGGCCTTCGGCCCTGACGAGCTGGTTCATGCTGAGGAGGAGACGCTGGCCGATTCGCTGCCGTTCTTCGGTCGCCTCCTCCACCAGCCGGAGCCCCTCCTCCACCTTGCCCAACTGAATCTTCGCCCGCCCCACCCAGGCCGCGATGCCTGCCCGGGCGAACGGAAACTTGTACTTCCCCACCTCTTCCAAGAGGCCGGACATGGCGGCCTCCGACTCGGCCCACCGTCCCCGGGCCATCAGCAGGAAGTTCTCGAAGTAGCGCACGAGCCCCATCGCGAGCGCGGAGCGCTCGGAGGCAGCCGCCTCCCGGGCGCGCGCGAACCACTCCTCGGCCTTGGCGACCTCTCCAATGACGGCGTGCGTCGAAGCCAGGCTCGCCAGGGCCTCGACATACACGCCCACAAGCCCCTCGCCCTGACGTTCCCGGTCCCCGAAATGCCGCTCATAGATTTCGACCGCCCGCTGGCTTTCCTCGATGGACCGCCGGTGCCTGGCCATGAGCCGGTAAGCGGACGCGAGAGCGGCGTGCCCCCGGAACCGCGGCTCCCAGGCGCCGGCCCGCTCCGCCGTCTGGACGGCTCGCCCGGCCGCCTCGACGACAGCCGCCTGGTTCCCCTGGCGGAACCGGAGGGTGCACAGGTGGACGTCGGCCATCGCCAACTGCAGCAAGTCCTCCGACCGCTCGGCCATCTCCCGCATCTCGGAGAGGAGGGTCTCCACCCTCCGCTCGTCGGACCCCAGCCCGAGAAGGGCCAGCGCGAGCTCGCCCCGGACGCGGATCCGCTCGCCGAGGAGCGCGCGGGACTCTCGCCCCCCCAGCGATTCCATGAAGATGAGGCCCTGCTCCAGGCGGGAGGCCGCCAGGGGCAAGGCGAGGAGGGCATAGGCACGCCGGCCCGCCCGGATGAGGTAGTGGGCCGCCCGCTCGAGGTTGTCGCTGCGCTGGAAGTGGGAAGCGAGGCGGTCGAGATTCTCCTCGACCGCCGCCGGCCCCTGTGACTCGATCGCCATGCCGACGCGCTCATGGAGGACGGCGCGCTGACCGCGCAGCATCTCCTTGTATGCCATCTCCTGGATCATGCGGTTGGAAAAACGCCATTCTCCGCGAAGCTTTCCCTCGCTGGCGTAGAGAATCTCCATCTCCTGGAGATCCGCCAAGCGGGCTTCCACGTCCGGAGCCTCCCCCAGGACCCCGGCGAGCAGATCGCAGTCGAACCGGGGGCCGATGACCGCCGCCGCCTGCAGGACTTCCCGCAGATGGGGCGGCAGGGCGTCGAGCCGGGCCAGCACGACGTCTTGGATGGTGCGGGGAAACGAAATTTCATCTCCCGATGTCCGCAGGCGCAATTGGCCACCCTCACTCACGATCGAGCCAGTCTCCCGGATCCCCCGGACCAGTTCCTCGATGAAGAAGGGGTTCCCCTGCGCCCGGGAGAGAACCACCTCCACCAGCTGGGGCGAGACGGGCTGCCCCAGAATCTCGCGGATCATCTCCTCGCCCGCCCTGGGCGATAGAGGCCAAAGCGCGATCTGATGGAAGTTGCTCCGGGAGGCCCAGGGATTCTCGAAGCCGGGCCGGTGGACCGGGATGAACAGAACCCGCGCTCCGGAGATCCTCCCGGCCAGCAGGTCGAGGAACTCCAGTGAAGAAGGCTCCGCGTCGCGCATGTTGTCCACCGCAAGCACGAGCGGGCGCTCCCGGGATTCCAGGATGAACATGGCACGGAGCGCTTCAAGGCCGCGCTGCAGGTCCGCCGCGCCGGCCTGCTCGCCGCCGCCGCTTCGCCGGAGAATGCGCTGGATCGAGGGGATATCCTCGGTTTCCGGCAGCAGCTGCGAGGCCCGGGCCAGGATCACGTCCTGCCAGAAGCCATCTTCCCCTCCGGGGACCACCGGGCAGTACACCGCCACGGTCTGGGCGTAGGTCTTGAGTATCCTCCGCAGCAGGGACAGGGGGGCGTAGCGGTCGTAATGGGTGGCGCTGGCAGCGAGGCAGAGGGGCGGCTCGGCCTGCTCCCGCTTGAGCACCTCCTTGAGCTCGTACACCATCCGGCTCTTCCCGATGCCCGCCTCGCCCGTCAGGGCGACGATCTGTCCCCGGCCCTCCCTCACCTCGCCGTAGAGGTGAAGCAGGGCATCGAGGACCTCTCCCCTCTCGCGCAGGCAGGTGAGGCCTCTCAGCGCGGCGGCCTCGATGCGCGTGCTCACCTTCCCCCGGCCCATGACGCGGTACACCCGGATGGGCTTGGATCTCCCCTTGAAGACCCGCTCCCCCATATCCTCGAACTTGAACCATTCCCGCGTGAGCCGGAAGAGGCTTTCGCTCACCAGGACCTCGCCCGGCGTGGCGGCCGCTTGCAGGCGCGCGGCCACGTTGGTGGTGTCGCCCATGGCGGTGTAGTCCATCCTCAGGTCGTCGCCGATTGCCCCGACCACCACTTCCCCGGCGTTGAGGCCAATGCGCACCCGGAAGCGGAGCCCGCGCTCGGTTTCGAGGCGGGCCCCGTAGTCCCTGAGCCGCTCCTGCATGTGGAGCGCCGCCCGGATGCTGTCGCGCGGGGCACCCTCCAGGGCACGGGGAGCCCCGAAAAGGGCCATCACGCCGTCGCCGGTGTATTGGTTGACCGTCCCCCCGAAGCGGTGCACCTCCGAGGTCAGAATCTCGAAGCATCCGTTCATGACACGATGGACCTCCTCGGGATCGATTTCCTCGGAGAGATCCGTGAAGCCGCTCACATCCGCGAAAAGGACGACGACCTCCTTGCGCTCCCCCCGGATCCCTCCGGCCGGGCCCACGACGGCACGGAGATGACGGGGAGTGTAGGAGGTTCCGTCCGCTGCGCTTGCTCCGGAAGGGATCGCCGCCTCCGCGCGCGCGCCTGACCGGGATGGAGCTGGGCCGGTGCTCTCCCCGGCCAAGGCGGTTCCGCAACGGTCGCAAAACACCGCGTCGCGCAAGTTAGCCGCCTGGCAGGCGGGGCACACGGACCCAAGGTCCGCTCCGCAATGGCGGCAATGCAGAGCCTGGGGCCGATTTTCTCCACCGCAACGGGTACAGGTCAGCATGTCCATGCCCCAGAAGGGGGAGAAAAACTCCCCCCCCCACCATCCACCGGCAATTGGATTCAACGCGGGAATGCAGGACGGCTATGTGCTCCGCTAATGAAGACGGACGAGTGGAGAGCTGCGCTTTCCTTACTCCGTGTTGGGCTGCAGGATTTTGCCGGCCAGGAGCAGGAAATCGAAAACGGGCGACGCATTCGGGTCGCCCTCATCGAAGTGCAGCTCGACCGCACCCTCGCCGTCGAGGGGCAAGTCGGAGGGAACCGTGCCCTTGAGGTGCTTCACGGACGTCCCGTTGGGCAGCTCGAAGCTGAGGAACACGCAGGCAACCGCCTTCAGGTCCGACTCCTTGGGAAGGGACACGTTGCATCCCTCCGTGCTGACGTTATGAACCACGCCCTCCACCTCCTTCAAGCCGGCGGAGGGAATGGAGGTGTCGCTGGGGGACAAGATCATGCCGGCCTTCGCCTCGATATTCACCCAGAGACCCTGCCGCGCCGTCACCTCCTGAATGTTCTGCGGATATCTGAGAAAAATATAATTAAAGGGCTGGGTCATGACGTGAAGGACATGGGACTTGAAGGCGTAGGTCCGCCCCTCCACCGTTCCGCGGCAGACCACCGCGGCATCCTTGGGAATGAGAGGCAACTCCCCCTGGAGGAGAGGATGCTCAATCACGACGAACTCCCCCTCGCTCCAGCCGATGACGCGGGAGTTGAGCTTCCGCTTGTCCAGGTATCCGATGATCTGGACGGAGGAGCCAACGGGAAACACGGGAAACCCCTTCTTCTTGGGCCCGTCCCAAGAAAAACCGATGCCTCACGCAATTATATCCACCAAGGCGAAAAAAGAACAATCTCCCCTTCCTGGGCTGCCCCGAAGCACCGCCACCCCCGCAGGGCGGGGGGATTTCCCCCTACCCTCCCCTCCGTTCGTCCACCAGCCGGCGGGCTTTCACGTTCTTCATCGGGTCGTGGATCTCGCCCGGCGCGGCGAACTCCACCCGCGGCCTCACCATGACGGCCCGCTGGATCGCTGAGGGCACCTCGGCCGCGAGCCGGGCACGCTCCGGCTCGGGAGCCTCCAGCCGGAGGACCAACTCGTCCATCGAGTCCGCATCGCCGGGCCTCTCCTTGCGCACGAGCAGCTGGAATTCCCGGATGGCCCGGTCGGACGACAGCAGGTCGAAAACGATGCCGGGGTTGATCAGCATCCCCCGCACCTTCACCAGCTCCCCCGTCCGGCGCGGGGGCTGCACGATACGCTCCCCCAGCCGCCCGCAGTGGGGGCAAGACTCGGTCCTGAGGGCAATCAGGTCCCCGATGAGATAGCGCAGGAAGACCGTCCCCCGCCGGTGGAGGTGGGTGAGGGCGAGCCAACCCTCCTCCCCCTCCGGCATCCGCCGGCCGGTCTCCGGGTCCACCACCTCCAGGTAGTAGAGATCGGGCACCACGTTATGGGGGGAGGCATCGTTGCAGCACTGCACCAGCCCCCCCTGCATTTCGGTCGCGGAATAACGGGACCTCACCTGGGGGTCCTCCACCCCGAAATGCCTGAGGTGTTCCATGTACTCCTCGCGGAGGCCCTTGCTCACGGCCTCACCCGCCGCCACCACCATCCGGATCCCCGGCAGGGAAACCTTCCTCTCCCGTGCGCGCAGCAGGAAGCGCCGGACGAAGCTGGGCACGCCCCAGACAATCGTGGCACGGGCGGAGACGACCACGTCCACCGCTTCGTCCAGGCTGCGCCGAACGGGATAGTCGGGGTGCGAGCCCCCGGTCAGGGTGCTCACGATGGGAAGGCCCATGATCTCCGCCGTGCGGACGCAGCAGAGGAAGGCGCCGAGCGGCATGGGAGAGAGTGGATACAGATTGGCGAACACGTCTCCCCGCCTCACCCCCTCGGCCTCGCTGCACATCCGGGCCTGGATCATGATGTGGTACTGATCGTGCGTCGTGTTGTAGAAAGGCGAGGGGCGGCCGCTCGTGGTCCCCGTCGTGTAGGCCACGTTCCACAGGGTGCGCTCCTCGAAGGAAAGCTCGGGCAGGA
>JACPCT010000247.1 GCA_016184445.1 Candidatus Tectimicrobiota bacterium
GATGCGATCGCGGTTGAGGCGCGCGAGGACCGCGGTGCTGGTCCCATGCCTGGCGGCGATGGTGGAGAGGGTGTCGCCCGCCCGGACGCGGTAGATGCGCCCCGCGGGCGCCTCCTTCGGCTGGGCGGGCGGCGAAGGGGCCCGCCGCGCCGGGCGGGTGGGCTCCCGCTTGGGCGCCGCCGCGGCCTTGGGGGGGGCCGGGGGAGCGCTCTCCCTCTGGCGGGGGGCCGCCGCGGCCTGGGGCCGGGCCGGGGGACCGCTCTCCTTCTCGGGCTCGCGGGGCGCCGCGCGCCCCGGGCCGGAGACCGGGACTTCCTGCGCCTCGCGGCGGGGCCCGAAGCCCTGGACGGGAGCCGCGCCGCCCCGCGGGGGTTTTTTCTCCTCGGCGGGAGGGACGGCGGCCATGGCGTTCTCCTCCTTACCCCGTTCCTGGACCCGCGAGAGGAATTCGTTCGCGCCTCCTTCCTTCGTGTAGAAGTCGTCGAGGCTGTAGCCGACCTGGACCGACGCCGGGTTGAGCTGCATGGCCCGGTTCAGCTCCTCCTGCGCCGCCCGGGAGTTCCCCTCGGCCTCGAGGATGGCCGCGAGATAGATGTGGGGGAGGGCGAGCTTGGCGTTCAGGCGGATGGACTCCTGGATCGCCTTCCGCGCGTCGTTGCGCTGGCCCTGCTCCTGGAGGAGGGCGCCCAGGAAGAAGTGCGCCTCGGCCATCCGGGGGTTGGCCTGGATCGCCTTGCGGAAGGATTCGATGGCCTGCCCGCGCTCCTGCACCCGTCCCTGCATGACGCCCAGGTTGTAGAGGTTCTCGGCGTTCCGGGGGTCCAGCTCGACGGCGCGCCTGAAATGGGAGAGGGCCTCGCCGTCCTTTTTCTCCTTCCGGGAAAAGATGCCCAGGTTGTAGTGGACCTCGGGAAGGTGGGCTCCCTCCCGGAGGGCCTGCTGAAAGGCCTTGCGGGCCTCCGCCAGGTTCTTCTGATGGAACTGGATGATGCCCATCCGGACGTTGGCGGCGGGGTTGTTCGGGCAAAGGTTCAGGGCCTGGCGGACGTAGCTCACGGTGAGGGGGCTTTCATCCCCCAGCTCGTTGGCCTGGCGGACGATGTAGGAGGCGCGCTCGCAACGCTCCTTCTGGGCGGTGTTCACCTCTTCGCTGGGCTTGGGGCCCATCTTGAGGCCTTCGCCGGCCCCGCCGGGGGAGACGGGCCGGGGCCCGGAGGGCTGGATGAGGTCCGGCGGGATGGTCTGGATCTGGGGGGGCGGAGAGCTAGGCGCCCCCACGCGCCCCGGCTCCTGAGCGGGGCCCGCCCAGGCCCCTGCGCCCAGGCTCAGCCCCGCCGCACCGGCCCAGAGCGCCAGGAGCCTCAGCCGGAAGCGCCCGCCCACGAAGCGGCCCTGCATGCTACGGCCCTCCTGCGGCGGCGGGCGGAGGTAGCCGCGGGATCGGATCCGAACACCGGGATCATCGTACCTGTTCAGACGGGCCATCCGCAACAGGATTCGCGGGGGAGCGCCCCTTCCACCACGCCCGGACCGCCTCGGCCAGGCCGGGCCGGCTGCGGTCCTCGTAGGCGTAGCGCACCCGGTGGACGGGGCGCGGGATGCGGATGAGGCGGCCGAGGTCCACCGGCGTCCCGAGGATGACGGCCTCGCACGCCGCCGCGGCCAGGGTCTCCTCCATCTCCCGCAGCTGCGCGTCGCCGTAGCCCACGGCCGGGAGCACGGGTCCGAGCCAGGGATAGCGCTCGTAGGCTTCCCGGAGGGAGCCCCGGGCGAAGGGCCGGGGGTCCACGATGCGGGCGCCCGCGGCCCGCGCCGCCAGCCAGCCCGCGCCGTGGGGCATCTCGCCGTGGGTGACGGTGGGCCCGTCCTCGACGACGAGGACGGAGCGGCCCCGGAGCTCCCCGGCGCGCTCGAGCGCGAGGGGCATGGCCGCGTCGAGAACGCGGGCGCGGGGGTTCGCCTCCCCCACCGAGCGCCGGAGGGTCTCGACGGCCTCGGGCGGAGCCGTGTCCGTCTTGGCCAGGACGATGAGGTCGGCCATGAGGAGGTTCGCCTCGCCCGGGTGGTAGGTCCGCTCGTGGCCGGGGCGGAGGGGGTCCACGAGGGTGATGTGGAGGTCGGGCGCGAAGAAGGGGAAGTCGTTGTTCCCGCCGTCCCAGAGGACGACGTCCGCTTCCTCCTCCGCCGCCCGGAGGATGGCCTCGTAGTCCACCCCGGCGAACACCGTCCCGCCGCCCTCGATGTAGGGGGCGTACTCCTCGCGCTCCTCGACGGTGCACCGGGCGGCGTCGAGGTCGGCGAAGGAGGAGAAGCGCTGGAGGCGCTGGCGGAGGAGGTCCCCGTAGGGCATGGGGTGGCGCACCGCCGCCACGGAGAGCCCCATCTCCCGCAGGCGGGCGAGGAGGAAGCGGCTGGCCGGGCTCTTCCCGCAGCCGGTGCGCACGGCGGTGACGGCGACCACTGGCCTGCGGCTCTTGAGCTGGGTCTCCCGGGGGCCGAGGAGGATGAAGCTGGCCCCCGCGGCGAGGGCCCGGCTCGCGCGGTGCATCACGTCGAGGTGGGAGATGTCGCTGTAGGAGAAGGCCACCTCGGTCACCCCGTCCCGGCGGATGAGGTGCTCGAGCTCCCCTTCGGGGAAGATGGGGATGCCCCCGGGGTAGAGCGGGCCCGCGAGCTCGGGCGGGTAGCGGCGGCCCTCGATGCGGGGAATCTGCGCGGCGGTGAAGGCGACGACGCGGCGGGCGGGGTCGCGGCGGTAGCGGACGTTGAAGTTGTGGAAGTCCCTTCCCGCCGCTCCCATGATGATGACGCCGATCGGCCCGGGCATGGGAGCGGCTCGGGGGCGCCGCTTCAGGGCTTGGGCGGGGCCTGGCCGGCCAGCGGGGCGGCGTAGCCGGGGAAGGAGCGCAGGACCCGCTCCAGGCCGTTGCGCGCCAGCGTGTCGGAGGTCTGCCAGATGAAGCCCTCCTTCCCGTAGCGGGCGAGGAGGAGGAGGTTGTCCAGCAGGTAGATCTGCTCCTCGTTGAAGGCGGCCTCCCAGAGCACCTTCCCGTCCTTCGCGCTCACGAGGAAGGCCGAGTAGGCCACGTGGGCGCCCCTGTCGCCGAGGAGGGCGTTCCCCGAGCGGTTCCGGTAGGAGGTGACGATCCCGGTGAGGACGGCGTCGAGCTCCGGCTCCCCCTCCGCGGCGGGGCCCGCCTGGGCCACCGTGCCCTTGGGCAGCGCGGGCTGGCCCGCCTCAACCTGCCCCTCGAAGTACTCGCCCGGGTAGATCATCTCCAGGTTGGTCAGGTAGGGCTGGACGGCGGCGAGGAAGCGCGACACCCGCTGCTGGAGCCAGGCGGCGTCCTGCTCCTGGTTGCGCACGCCCTCGCTCCTTCCGCCCCGCAGGCGGAACTCGAACTTGAGCTCGTCCTCCTCGTCCAGCTTGGGCGGCGGCTGGACCTCGTAGCGGGCCGGGGCCGCGAGCCCCTCGTAGAAGAGGCCGGCCATCCGGGCCCCGGCCCCCGGGACGCCGGACTCGTTGCGGAAGGGGAGCACCGCGATGCGCCGCAGGCTGCGGCCGGCCAGCTCGGGGTGGGCCTTGGCCGAGACCCCCGAGGGGGGCTGGAAGCTCTCCAGGAGGCCGGCGGGGCCCCCGCACCCCCCCAGCAGAGGCCCGAACGTCAGGAAAGCGGCGGCAAGCCATGTGTTCCGTCTCATGGGCTTCCCTCCGATTAGGCGTGTGTCCCAGGCAGGCACCCATATCATGCCACCGGAAGAGGGGGGGGACAATCGGGTCCCCTCGAGGGTGGACAGGCGGGAGACACTCTCCCTATAATGCCCCCGTCCGTACTGTTTAAGCGACAGCCGTTCGAGGAGATTCCCGCATGCCGGCGACGACTGCCCAGGCCCAGGGCACCCTCCTGGAGATCCGCGATCTGCACACCCACTTCCACACCCCCGAGGGCGTGGTGAAGGCCGTGGACGGGGTCAGCTACGCCCTCAAGGAGGGCGAGACCCTCGGCGTGGTGGGGGAGTCGGGCTGCGGCAAGACCGTGACGGCCCTCTCCATCCTGCGCCTGATCCCCGAGCCCCCGGGCAGGATCTTCGGCGGCGGCATCTTCTTCGAGGGGCGCGACCTCACCCAGCTCCCCCCCCGCGAGCTCCGCAAGGTGCGCGGCAACAAGATCGCCATGATCTTCCAGGAGCCCATGACGAGCCTCAACCCCGTCTTCACCATCGGCTTCCAGATCGCCGAGGCCATCATGCTCCACCAGCAGCTGAACAAGAGGGAGGCCATGGACAAGGCCGCCGAGATGCTCGACCACGTGGGCATCCCGCTGCCCAGGCAGCGCGTGCGGGAGTACCCCCACCAGCTCTCGGGCGGCATGCGCCAGCGCGCCATGATCGCCATGGCCCTCTCCTGCAACCCCAAGATCCTCCTGGCCGACGAGCCCACCACCGCCCTCGACGTCACCATCCAGGCCCAGATTCTCGACCTCATGATCAAGCTCAAGGAGGAGATGGGCACGGCCATCATCTTCATCACCCACAACCTGGGCCTCGTGGCCGAGCAGTGCCAGCGCGTCGTTGTCATGTACGCGGGCAAGGTGGTCGAGGAGGCCCCCGTGGGCGAGCTCTACGGCAACCCCATGCACCCCTACACCGTCGGCCTCCTGCGCTCCCTCCCCAAGCTCAAGCTCTCGGGCCGGAGGGGCGACCGCATCCGCCTCCAGGAGATCCCCGGCATCGTCCCCGCCCTCAACCGCCTGCCCAGCGGGTGCAGCTTCAACCCCCGCTGCGACAAGGTCATGGACCGCTGCCACCAGGTCGAGCCCCAGCTCCGCGAGGTCAAGCCCGGCCACTTCGTCCGGTGTTTGCTGTACGAGTAGGGCAGAGGCGGGGCAAAAACAGAGCAGAGAAAAGCAAAGCCCCCGGCCCGGAAGGCCGGGGGCTTTGTGTTAGGGTCCGCAAAAGGCGAACAAAACCAGGAAGATTATGCAGGCGGTACAAAGGCTTTGCCATTCATGGCCCACGAAATTATAATGGTACTCAGGGAGAGAGACGATGCCTGACCGTGCTTATAAACTTGAAGATCGCAATGCCGTTGAAAGAGGCGAAGACGCCCTCTTTGCGGCGATTTCGGAAGGCATGACCATTGAGCAAATGGCGGCCACAAGGCAAGAGTATGTGAAAAAGGGTGTTCCGAAGGAACTTGTGAACAGAATGTTCCCTTCCTTGCCCCCGCTCCGGTAACTACCCGCTTCTCCCGATTCGGCGCGCTTGCTCGATAAACTCCTCCACGCCCCACCCCATCGCGGGCGCGTAGATGTACGCGACCTCGTATAGCTCATCGTCGGTGTAGCATTTGCTGGTCAGGATGCCGATCAATTCCCGGTCGCCGATGACCCGTCCCTTGCCCCCATGCCCGGTCCGGGCGGCCCAAACAACGAACTCCGTCTTGTCCCGGAAGTTCGGGGCATCCGCGCCTTCGGG
>JACPCT010000248.1 GCA_016184445.1 Candidatus Tectimicrobiota bacterium
CGCCCTCTCGGGGCGATGAACCTGAGCCACCCGCCGGAGGAGGCCCCCTTCCGGGCCGCCTTCCTCCCCCTCCTCACCTCGCTCGCCCACCAGGCGGCCGTGGCGATCGCCCACGCGGAGATGCACCGCGCCCTCGTCGAGAAGGAGCGCTTCGAGCAGCGGCTCGACCTCGCCCGCGCCATCCACGAGAGCTTCATCCCCCCCGTCCTCCACATCACGGGGGCGGGCTTCGAGTTCGCCGGGCGGAGCGAGAGCGCCCGCTCGGTGGGCGGGGACTTCTACGACGTCGTCGAGCTGCCCGGCGGCGGCATGGCCTTCTTCGTGGGGGACGTCTCGGGGAAGGGAGTGCCCGCCGCCCTCTACATGGCGCGGCTGCTGAGCGACCTGCAGCACGCGATCGGGGTGGACCCCGGCCCCGCGGCGGTGCTCGCCGGGCTGAACGAGGCCCTCTTCAAGCGGGGACGGCGCGGGATGTTCGTGACCCTGATCTACGGGACCACGGGCGCCGGGGAGGACGGCCGGGTGCGTCTCGCCTCGGCGGGCCATCCGCCCCCCATCGTCCGGCGGGCGGACGGGGCGGCCTCCCCCCTCGTCGAGCTGCACGCCGCCGCGCCGCTGGGCATCCTCACCCCGGCCTCCTTCGAGGCGGCGGAGGTGGAGCTGCTGCCGGGGGAGGTGCTGCTCCTCTACTCGGACGGGGCGACCGAGGCGGCGAACCCCGCGGGCAGGGAGTTCACGGCGGAGCGGCTGGCGGAGGCGCTGGAGCAGGCCGGGCGGAGCGCGGACTCGGCGGTGGGTTTCCTCGTCCGGCGCATCGGCGAGTTCCGCGACGGCGGCCAGCCCCGCGACGACGTCACCTTCCTGGCCCTCAGAGCGCAGTAATCGAGTCCCCCCCATCGCTTCGCTCCCTCCCCCCACGGAGGGCTCAGGCCATTGGCGCAACCCCCCTGAGCGTGGAGACAGGAGGCCCAGCGGGTCCACCGTAGGGAAAGGTGCGCCCCAGAGCGGGTCAGTGGGGCGAAAACGGCGTAAAAACAGGCCATCGCCGGAGCGGCGCGATGAAATTTCGCTCTGCCTCGGCCGCTGAACCCCGGCCCAGCAGCATTCTTGACCTCTTGCCCCGCCGGAATGTGTTAGAATCGTGCTGTCCACAGGTCCAAATGGGAAATGTCCATTTTATTCAAGGCACCATATGGGAAATGTCAGGTTAGAACAACAAAAGGGGGTAATCAATGTCGCCATTTGATGAAGACGCAGATAGTGTTCTTAAAAGAACGGGTGCTGCAGAAACAGATAGCGATGAGATTATACAGGTGAATGTAGAATATAAAGACTCCGCCATAAAAGGAGGCTGGTTTTTCCAACAAATTATTAAACTAAAGAAAAGATGGCTACAAGATGTAAAAACTCTCTATCCAAAATATGCACCGCATCTAGATATAGATCCCTATATGAATATAACAAACTGGACTGTAGAAACAACCTTAAGAAAACTATATGACGGCGAAAAGGGTGAAATAGAAATAGATAACAGTGAAAAAATATCTGAGATTACATTTACAGTGACCTTAAAATATAAAGGTGGATATATTGAGCGAATGATACCCGTGACCTACAATGCGGCTAGTGATAAGCTACATTACGATCACTCCTTATTACTGAATATTGGGAGACAAAGAAAAATCAACCTTGTAAAAGTCAGCCGGGAATATCTGGCAGATATTTGCCGGATGGTAATGGAAAAGAACCCTAAATTACAAACAATGTTCGAAGAAATTGCAGAAGCGAATTTCTCAGACAATATTGAAGATGAAATTAAAATTGCGGTTAAGTGGCTCAACGTTAATTTTGGCTATAAGGAAGAAGAAACAAATAATGTGATTAGAAATCTAATAGGGCAGAATGAAGATATTGTTTCAAGGCATCAAATGATCAGCTTTGTCCTGACAGAGAAGGCTGCAAGAACATGAAGCTACTTACTCCATGAGGCTGCTGAAAAAGTCCTTTTCCCCGCCTCCCATGAGCGGGTTGTAGAGCGGCGCAAACAGGTCGTGCAAAAAGCACAATAATCGCCCCGGGAAAAGTTGGCACTAATAATGGAACGGAAAATCATAACTCGCGGTTTTGAACCTTCCTTTCGCCTGAAACCAGCCCCTCACCACCCCCTCGCCGCCTTGAAGTCCGCCCCCTCCTGGCGGTAGGCGAGCACCTGGGCCCGCCTCGTCCGCGCGGCGGCGAGGATTGCGTCCGCCTGGTCCCTCAGCGCCTGGGTGGCGGCGGGGTCCTCCAGCGTGTCCCTGGCGGCGGCCACGTCCTCAAGCTGGCGCAGCAGGGCCCGGGTCTGCATGAACGGATCGCCCGCCCACTGGGGGGCGAGATGGCCGGCGATCCGCCTGGTGGTCACCCGGTCCACGTCGGCGGCCCCCCGCACGGGCTCCCCCGCGAAGAGGAGGGGCACCGTGGCCGGGTCCACCTCCAGGGCGGAGAGGTCCGCCGTCAGGCGCAGGTCCCCCGCCGGGCCCGGCAAGGGGGCGTCGGGGACCTCGGCGTCGGCCTGGCCCTCGCCGGGCGGGACCGTGAAGGCCGGGACGCTCAAGTGGAGCACCCGGCGCGTGTCCAAGCGGTAGCGGACGTGCATGGCTTCCTCCTTTAGGACCCGGCCGGCGACTCGGACCATTTCTCCAGGGTGGCGGTGCCGAACCCATCCACGGCCTTGTAGTAGTGGCCAACGCCGACGCTGGCGAAAAGCGCCCCGATGTGGTTCACGCCCGCGTCGGCGTTCACGCGGACCACGAAGCGCCCCACCTGAACGGTGGGCGGGTTGCTGGCGCCGGCAAGAAGCTGCGCGCTCAGCTGCGCCGCCGCGGCGCCCTGGACCGAGACGGCGAGACAGATGTCCCGGCCCGATGTGTTCTGGTAAACGGTCCCGAGGGCGCGCGAGTCGGTCTTGTCCACCCAGGGCTGGACCGCCTTGTGGGTGCCGTCGGTGTTGTGCTCGACGAGGGCCAGGCGGTTGACGACGTCCGCCTTCGTGGGGTGGCCCGCCCCGACGGCCTCCTCGGTGTATTGAGCGCGCTGGTCGGCCATGCTTCATCACCCTCCCTTAAGCGTAGACCACCCTGTCCCGCCCGCCTCCGAGCAAGGCGCCTCCCCCGAGGCTCCAGGAGCCGTCCAGGAGCTTGGCGGTGGTGAGGAAATACCCCGTGTCCCTGAGCCTGAGCGTCACCCTCTGCGCGTTCAGGTCGGGCGTCACGCTCAGCACCTGGCCGATCTGGTTCACCATCTCCTCCAGGCGCTCCGTCCGCAGCCAGGGCACCGTGAAGGCGGCGTAGTCCCCCTCCCCGGCTTGTATGGCGCGCAGGGATTCATCGGTGATCTCCACCACCCGGGCGGGCTCCGCCATCCGCTCCACCACCCGGGCCTGGATCGTCCGGGCCACGGCCTGGTCCCGCACCCACTCCAGGGAGAGCCGCCCCTGGGAGGGGAGCCGGACCCCATAGAGTTTCTGGGAGGCCGCGTCCTTGGCCGTCTCCCCATCGTCGTGCCGCTTCATCCGCCCGTCCAGGAAGCTGAAGTTCTTCCCGTAGAGCACGGGGACCTGGTTTACCACCGAGGCCAGGTCCCACTCCCGGCGGGCCCGGATCTCCCGCGAGGGGACGAGGAGCACGGGGTGGATGCTGGCGGTTTCCTCCCCGGAGGAGAAGAAGGCGATCCGCCCCGCCGGGTCCACGTCGAAGCTCGCCAGGAAGTTCCCGAGCAGGCCCTGGAGGACCTCCTGGGGCGCGTGGTCCTCCTGGATCACCCCCGCCGCCTTGTAGCCCAGGGCGGAGAAGAGGGTCCGCGCGGTGGAGAGGGTCCGGTTGTCCACCTCCTGCGCCGTGAAGCCCCAGAGGTTCAAGAGCATTTCCTCGGCCAGGCTGGCCGGATTCTCGATGAGGGCCCCGGCGGCGTCCTTCCTCCCCTTGCAGATCGCCTCGACGAATTCATCCGGGGCCACCGAGAAGGCCGCCGTGGCGATCACCCCCTTCCCCTGGAAGTCGTTGGCGAGGTTCAGGGTGTAGTTCCCCGGCGGGATCAGCCCGGCGCCGTCGAAGAGGGAGACCGTGCCCTGTATCCCGAAGCCCGCCACGCAGTACGTCCCCGCCCCCGTGGTATCTATCCTGGGGCAGAGGTAGACCCCCCGGTCCACCCCCTGGACCGTGGTCAGGTCCCCGTAGGGCAGCGGCAGGGCGTCCCCGCCGTTCTCGGGGGCCGAATACCTGGACGCCCGGGGCGCCTGGAAGGGGTCGGAGAGCCTTTGCTTGGTCAGGTCGGCCATCGGTCAACCTCAACACCATCCCCCCAATACCTCCCCCCTTGAAGGGGGAAGGATTTGGCCGCCCCCCTCAGGGGGGAGGTTCGATGGGGGGTGGTTCCGCCGTGGGGCATCACGCCGCCTCGCATTCGAGGGTCACGTCTTCCTTGCGCTCCACCACGCGCGTCACCCGGAAGCTGGCGAGCTGGAGCACGTCCGCCAGGGTCTGCCCCTCGAAGCCCGCCCGCACGTCCAGGCGCGCGTTCACCAGGGGCTCCGTGGCCGCGATCCGGCTCATCCGGGGGTGGCCCTCCGCGTCCGGCTCGTTCGAGAGGCGGAGCGAGAGGGTCGAGAGCTCGTTCCGGGCGAAGAGGTCCAGAGGGTTCAGCCCCAGGAACCTCCCCTGCGAGTAGGCCCCCCCATCCAGCACCCAGTCGTGCAGCCCGAGCAGCGCCTCGGAGTCCTCCCCGAGTTTCACGCTCCCGTCCAGCACCCAGGTCCCGTCCAGGAACCACACCCCCCCGCTCTGCCCCACGAGCGCCTCGGGGATTCCGCGCCGGCAGAAGAAGCGCACCCCGTTCGCGTTCGAGAGGGCGAAGAGCACCAGGGCCTGGTTCAGGTCCCCGTGCTTCTCCATCTCGTTCAGGAAGGCCAGGCTCGCGGGCTTCATGCGCGCTCCACCTCAATACCACCCCCCATCGGGCCTTCGGCCCTCCCTCCCCCCTGAGGGGGGCGGGGATTCTTCCACCCGCATCCGCTTGCCACCCTTCCCCCCTCATGGGGGGGAGGGGTGTTGTGGGGGGGTGGGTTAAAGGTGGACACCCCGCCCTTCATGTTCCTCTCTCCAAAAGCTCGATCTCCAGGGCGTGGTCGTCCGGCCCCTCGACGATGGGGGCCAGGGAGGCCCCGAGCCGGTAGAGCCCCAGGCTCTCCCCCCCGTCGTCCACGTCCAGGTGGGCGAAGAGGGGCAGGTTCCGCCCGGAGGCCTTGTCCTTGACCGCCTGGAACATCGCCCGGAAGGAGGCCACCTGGGCGGCCGCCAGGTGCTCGTAGCCGAGCCGGGCCGAGCGCAGCCGGTTCAGCAGCACGTCGCGCGGCGTCCCGCTCTCCGTCTCCTGGCGCCGCTCCACGGCCTCCTCCCCGCCGGGGACGGAGTTCCAGCTGAAGTCCTCCGCGGGCTCGACCCGCGCCGCCCGAGACGAGGAGCCGCCAGTAGCGCCAGGTCTTGTTGGCCGAGGTCAAGTAGCGGAACATCGTCCCCGCCCGCCAGGCCATCGTCTCGTCCAGCGGGGGAGTGGCGCTCGTCCACACCGCCCCGCCTTGCAGGGGGGGTGTGCTACTCCACGCCGCCCCTCCGGTCAGGGTGGCGGTCTTGGCGTTCAGGTCGTCCGCCGCCGTGGTTCCCGAACCCTCGCTCATCCTCCAGCGGGAGAGAGGCGCGGCGTCGGTGTAAATCCCCCGGGCGTGGTCCGTCATCTGGGCCGTGGTCAGGGCCCGGGTGTAGATGCGCTGGTGGCCGAGCTTGCCGCCGAGATAATCCCCGTTGAACGCCCCGAGGCGGCCGAACGTGAAGTCCGTCCCCGCCCGGATGTCGTTCGGGCCCGCCGAGAATGTGCCGTTGGCGCCGGTCCCCTCGACGAGGGTGGAGGTGGAATAGTTGTACATGTAGAGGCGGAGGGGGATCGCGTCGGCGGGGTCGAACCGCACGCAATAATAAACCAGGGCGTCCATGACGGGGTTGTTGAATGACTGGAGGGCGATGATGGCGGACGTGTTCCACACCCTGGCGTTGAGTATGTTATTCCCGGCGAAGGTGATGGAACACGAGGCGAGGCCGGCCCCCGAGTTCGCGTCGCCGAACAGGTAGTGGTCATTCGTGTTCCCAGAATCCAGCACCGCCCAGCCTTCAACCGAGAAGGCCGCCCCGCCCACGTATGTGCCCAGGCCCGCGATGCCGGGCACGGCGAGATAGTCATCCACGCCGTCCATGGAGACGAGGTAGGCTGAATTTCCCTGGACCTTGGTGGTGGCCCCGGAAGGGATGTTGTGCGGGTGGAGGATCGCCGCCTTCACCTCCTGGGCCGCCGGGAGGGCGAACTCGACGGACTCGGGGTCCGAGGGCGTCCCGGTCCTGAACCTCTGGTTGGGGTCGAGATCGTGCAGGAACCTCTTCCCGAAGAGGTTGCTCGCCGTGGCCTCCCAGCGGTCGCCCTTGGAGAAGTCCGTCCCCGCGCCCGCCGTGAAGCGCGCCTTGACCCCGTCCGAGAGGGCGGTGTCCGTCAGGGCCGTGAGGACGCCCGAGGCCTCCCACGCGCCCGGCGCCGTGTCCGTCGTCCGCCACTTGAAGGTGGCCGCCCCAACGTCCCCGGCCAGGTCGATCTCAACCGTGTAGACGCGCTGGCCGTCCCCGGTGTAGGGGCCCGTGAATATGACGCCCCCGCTCCCGTTCGCCACCCGCGGCACCGCGCCTCCCACCACCCCCTTCGCCATCGAGAGGGGCGTGATGGTGGCCGCCGGGGAGAGCCTGTTCTGGTACATGAAGCGGTGGGACATCTACTTCCCCCCCATCAAACCTCCCCCCATGGGGGGGCGGCTCTTGGCCATCCCGCGTCCTCTCGCCGCCCTTCCCCCTCAGGGGGGAGGGGTGCCGCGGGGGGGCGGGGTAAAGGTAGAAACCCCCTACACCCCCGCGAGGGCGGGCCCGCGCCCCGTGCGCGGGAGCCGCGCGAGCTTCTCCTCGATCATCCGGGCGAGTTTCTCCAGGCTCCGCGCGTCCGGCAGGAAGGCCCCGCGCGCGTCGATGTTCACCGTGACGCCTCCCCCGCCCCCTCTCCGCTCGGCCGCGAAGGCCTCGTGCACGATGGGCCGGAGCCCCTCCTGGAGAGCCCGCACCGAGGGCGCGCTGTCGACGTTCAGAACGTGCTCGGGCCCGGCCTCCCCCACGAGCCGGAGCGAGGGCCCCGTCACGAAGCGCCCCCCGGCGTCGCCGCCAAAATCCGGGAGGCCGAAGAAGCCGAACCGCCTCTCCACGCCCGGGAGCCGGGGCCGGTCCCCGATGGCCTGGGAGATGATGTTGCTGGCGATCCCGGGATTCCCGCCCGAGGCATCGATGAGCTGCTGGAGGCCCACCCCCAGATCGACGAAGTTGGCCGCGGCGTCCTCGAGCAGCTGGCCGATTTGCGCGATGTTCCCCGCCCCGTGCGCCTCCGCCGAGATGCGCCCGCCGAAGGCCCCCAGCCCGAGCGCCCCGAGCCCCTTCTGGAGGAGCCCCGGGCCCCGCTCGCCCAGGGCGATGTCCCCGATGGCCCGGATGGCGCTCTGGCCCCCGAGCCCCGCGTTGATGGCGTCCCCGAAGACGAAGAGGGCCGCGGTGGCGGCCAGCCCAGCGACCGCGGCCGCTCCAGCCCCCGCCTTCTCCACCCCGATCTCCAGGCCGGCCTCCAGCGCGGCCTGCTTGGCCGCCTCGTTGAGGGCCGTCTCCTGGGCCGCTCCCGCGAGGGTCTTCCTGACGAATTCCCCCGCCGCGTCGAGCGGGATCACCAGCTCGGGCCCGGCCTCGCCCAGGACCGACAGCGTGGGCTTCGTCACCAGCCCCCCCTCGCCGAGGAAGAGGGACTTCCCCGCGCTCAGGAGCCCGCCCACCGCCTCCTGCCCCAGCTTGAACAAGGGGGCCAGGAGGTTCTCCTGCACCAGGGCCGAGGCCATCCGGCCCAGGGACTGGTAGAAGGACGCCTCCATC
>JACPCT010000249.1 GCA_016184445.1 Candidatus Tectimicrobiota bacterium
GATGCCGATGCGCACGCGTCAGCACCCGGGGGCGCGCCGGGAGGGGGTGGCCGCCCCGGCAGGGAAATAGGTCAACCTTGTGTCCTCCGCCCGGGGAATAGGATAAAATGGGAGCATCGCATCCCGCTTCCCGCTCCTCCGCGGAAGGGAGCCTCCGTCATGCCCTCCGAGAAGGCCGCCCACCCGACCGCCGTCCTCGTGGCCGAGACCAGCCCGCTCCAGCGCAAGCTCACCGGGGAGATGCTCGATAGCTTCCATATCTCCGGCGTCACCTTCGTCAAGGACAGCGACGAGCTCCAGGAGACGTGCCGCGGCCAAGCGTACGACCTCATCCTGCTCGACTACAACCTGGCCAAGACCAACCCCCTGGAGGCCATCCCCCAGCTCCGCTCGGAAGGCAAGAACACCCAGACGCCCATCATCCTCACCTACGAGAAGCCGCCCGGCGAGCGGATCGAGAACCTCCTCCACCAGATCCTCGCCGCGGGCGCCTCGGGCACCCTGAGGAAGCCCGTTGACGCGCAGGCCTTCCGCACCCTCGCCGAGTCCCTCACGGGAAGGACCCTCGTCTCCCAGCCCGAGGAGATCAAGCGGGTCGAGGAATCCCTCCAGGCGGCGCGGAAGGCGGCCGCCCTGGCCAGGAGCCTCCACGAGAGCGGCCAGCCGGCCTCGGCCGAGCAGGCCTACCTGGGGGCCCTCCTGGAGATACTCCTCGGCATGGCCGAACTGCGCCTCGCCGGCGACGACCCGGAGGGGGCGGGCCTCCTCGTCCGGGAGGCCTCGGAGTTCGCGCCCCAGGCTCCCGCCCTCTTCCAGGAGCGGGGGAAGCACTTCGTGGAAAGAGGCAACGCCCACCTGAAGGAGAAGCGATTCCCCCTCGCCCGGGCAGAGTTCGCGGGCGCCCTGCACCTGAACGGGGAAGACCTGGAAGCCCAGGCCGGGCTGATCCACTCCCTCTACGCCCTCGGCGAGAAGGCGGCGGCGGCGGACTCCCTCCGCCGGGCCCTCGCCGGTCCTGCCAAGGCGGAGCACCGGCTCGCCTACAAGCGCTTCGGAGACGTCGCCCTCCGGGTGAAGGAGTACGACCTGGCCATCGCCGCCTACGAGCAGGCCCTGGCCTTCGTGAAGACCGACCCGATCCTCTTCTACCAGCAGGCCCTCGTGTTCACCGCCCAGTACCAGTTCCCCTCGGCGATGAACCGGCTGAACAAGGCGCTCGCCCTGCGGCCGGACTTCCCCGAGGCGAAGCAGCTCCGGGACAAGATCGCCGCCTGGCAGCGGGCAGCCGAGAAGCGCGGCGGGCCCCCCCCCAAGGAGGAAGGAGGACCGGGATGAACCGCCTCGCCTTTCCCAAGCCGTGGAGGGCTGCATGAACACCGTGGCGGACAAGCGGCGCTTCCACCGCTTCATGGTTCCCGTCCTGGTGGAAGTGCCCGAGCTCTCGGACCTGCCCCTCGTGCCGGAGGATGTGAGCGCCGGCGGCCTCTGCCTCCTCCTCTGGAACCGCCCGCCGGAGGACACCGGGATCCTCTGCACCATCCAGGTCCTGGGCGAGGTGTTCGAGGATTGCGAAGCCTCGGTCGCCTGGCTGAGGGAGAACCCCACCCAGCCCCCCTCGTGGACCGCCGGCCTGAACTTCCGGAACCTGGACAGCGGCGCCCAGCGGCTCTCCGCCGCCCTGGAGCGCGCCCGGTCGCTGCTGGGCTGAAAGGAACTTCAGGCGCGCACGGCGGGGCGGGGCGCCTCCCCGTAGAGGGCGGCCCGGAGCTCCTCCCGGGCCTTCTCGGGCTCGATGCCGTGGGCCCGCAGGAAGTCGCCCGCCTCGCCGAGGACGCGGTCCATGTCCTCGTAGAGCTTGAAGGTCTTGGTGCGGTCGGGGTACTCGAAGCCCATCGCCTCGCCCAGGATGGACATGAAGTTCTCGACCCGGAAGGGCTGGTCCTTCTCCGCCGCGCAGAGCTCGCGGTGGCAGCTGTGGTAGACCGTGAGGAGGGAGTCCACCCCCGCTTCCCTCGCCGAGGCGAAGAGCCTCTCCCGCAGGGCCCGCTTCGCCGCCGGGAGGACGAGGGTGGGGCACTGGTAGCCGTGGCCCGAGAGCTGGTCGATCTCGGCGACCTCGAGGCCCGGCACGGCGGCCAGGACGGCCCGCAGGTTCCGCTCGACCCCCTCGACGCCCCCGTGCAGGTGGACCGCGACGCGCTTGTTCACCGGGCGCACGAAGAGGGGCCGCAGGAGATCGAGGTTCTCGGCCAGGTGCTGGGTGATGTGGACGAAGGGGAGGGGCTCCCCCGCGCCGCCGGCCTTCCCGCCCCCCGCGAGGCGGAGCTCGGCCTTGGCGTAGAGAGGCATGTACTCGGTGTACTGCATCTGGCAGGTGGGGCAGAAGGTGATGACCCGCTCGGGGCTGTAGGCGCGGAAGCGGCCCAGGGATTTCGCCCCCATCGCGGCCCCCGCCTCGAGGTCCCCGCGGCGGATGTGGTTGACGCCGCAGCAGTGCGCCATCCCCCCGGCCACCTCGTAGTCGAGCCCCATCCGGTCGAAGACGTCCATGCAGGAGAGGAGGATGTGGGGGGTCTGGAGGATGTTGCAGCCGAAGTAGAAGACGGCGCCCGCCTCGCGCCTCTTCCCGCCGTGGACGGCGGTCAGGCGGCGCCAGAGGCCGGGCTCCATCTGGATGGCCGACATGAGGCGGATGGTCCGGCTCAGGAGCTGGAAGTAGCCGCGGCCCGCCCCGGCCCGGCTCTCCGGGCTCTGCTTCTCCCGCTGGAGCTTGAGCTTGGCGTAGACGAGCATCTCCCGGGGGTTCACGTCCTCGGGGCAGGCCTCGATGCAGACCCCGCTCTTCTGGCAGGTCTCCGCCCAGACGGCGCCCTCGGGGGCGTAGGGGCGATCGTTCAGGAGGCCGATGACCGAGCGCACGACGGCCTCGGGCTCCGCCCCCTTGGCGGACGAGTAGGGCACCATCGGGCAAGCCTCGAAGCACTTGCCGCAGAGGGTGCACGCCTCGGTGATGCGGGCGATGCGCTCATCCGTCAGCGCCTCGAAGGTCAGCTCGGCCTTGCTCATGCGCTCCTCCCCTTCCAGGGCTCCGTGGGAGGGTAGTCTAGAAGCCCGGGGAATGGCGGTCAAACCGCCCTCCATTCCCGTGCCCCTGGAGGCGCAGGCGCGATATACTCCCCTCCGTGAGATACGCACCCGACCCCCGGGCCAGCATGACCCCTCTCCAGAAGGGGCTCCTCAAGCTCCTCGGGGTGGCGCGCCTCGCCCGGGCGCCCGGCCTCGAGCGGGCGCGCATCCTGGCCGTCCAGGTCGCCGGGATGGGGGACCTCCTGCTGGCCGTCCCAGCCCTGCGGGCCCTGAAGGCCTCCTTCCCCAGGGCCCGGGTGGACCTCCTGACCAGCGCCCGGGCCGGCGGGGCCGCGGCCGGGTGCCCCTACCTCGGCGCCGTCCTCGCCCTGGAGGCCCGGGGCTTCCAGGGGAACCACAGCCCCCTGCGGTGGCGGGAGGCGCTCCCCCTCATCCGCCGCATCCGCCGCGCGGGATACGACCTGGCCCTCAACCTGATCGGCCTCTACACCCCCCAGGGCGCGGTGCGGATGGGCCTCCTCCTCCGCTCCCTGGGCATCCCCCTCCTCGCGGGCCGGGACACCCTGGGGACGGGGACCTTCTTCCACCTCGCCCTGGAGGAAAACCTGGAGGCGCCCCGCAACGAGCGCGACACGAACCTCGCCCTTGCCCGCCTCCTCGGGGCCAAGGACCCGCGGGGGGGAGAACTCGAAGCGTGGCCCACGCCCGAGGAGGAGCGGCGGGCGGAGGAGATGGTGCGCGGCCTCCCGGGGGCGGGCCCTCTCGTGGGCGTCAACCCGGGGAGCGACCGCCCCGAGAAGGCCTGGCCGGAGGATTCCTTCCGGCAGGTGATGGAGGCGCTGCGGCGGGAGCGGGGGGCGAGGTTCATCCTGACGGGCGGGCCGGCCGAGGGCGCCCTGACGCGGCGGCTGGCCGGGGGGATGGGGGAAGGCGCCCTCGACACGGTGGGCCGGGTCAGCTTCCACGGCACCGCCGCCCTGCTGCGCCGCCTGGACCTCTTCCTCACCACCGACACGGCGGCCCTCCACCTCGCCTGGGCGGCGGATGCCCCCGCGGTCGCCCTCTTCCGGGCGGAGAACCTGGGGCGCTACCGCCCCGCGACTGACCGGATCGACTGCCTGACCGGCCCCGAGGACGCCGCGCTGCGGGTCGATCCCCGGGAGGTCCTGCGGGTCTGCCGGGCGCGGCTGGACCGCCCCGCCGCGAAGCCGGGTGCGGGAGGCGGCCCGGCTGGGCGATAATGCGCCCGCCCCCGCCCCGCCCCTAGAGGGAACCCCCGCCGTTGGCCTCCGACAGGACGAAAGCCCGGATCTTCTCGAACACCGCCTGGCTGACCGCCGGGACCATCGTCAACACCCTCATCGGCCTCTACATCACCCGGGCCCTGGCCCGCTACCTGGGTGTGGCCGACTACGGCCTCTACACCCTCGCCTTCGTCTACCTGAACTTCACGGCGGTGATCGCCAACTTCGGCTTCGACCCGATCCTCCTCCGCGAGGCCGCGCGGGACAAGGAGGGGACCGGCGCCCTCCTCACCGCCGGCATCGTTCTCAAGTTCCTCTTCGCGGTCCCGGCCCTCGCCGCGGGCGCCGCCTATCTTCTGGCGAGGGACTTCCCCCCAGGCTACGCGGCGGCGGTCGTCTGCCTCCTCCTCACCCACTTCGTCTCGGCCTTCGACACCTACGAGGTCGTCCACCGGGCCCGCCTCTGGGGGGGCACCCCGGCCATGGCCTCGGTCCTCTTCCAGGCGCTGACCCTGGGGGTGGTGCTGTGGGGCCGGGCGCGCGGGTGGCCGCTCGAGTGGCTCATCGCCTCCCACCTCCTCGTCCGGGCGGCCCGGGCGGGGTTCCTCTACCTCCGCCTGCGCGCCCAGATGGCCGTGCGCTGGCGCTGGGACCGCGGCCGCGCCCTCTTCATTCTCCGGGAGTCCTGGGTGATCGGGCTGACGGGCATCCTCTGGGTGATCTACTTCCGGGTGGACACCCTCATGCTGGAGTGGATGAAGGGGCCCGAGGCGGTGGGCCAGTACGCCGCCGCCTACAAGTTCGTCGAGCTCTCCTTGCTCGGGTCCGGCCTCCTCATCGCCTCGCTCGGGCCCCTCCTCGCGGAGCGCTGGCCCGCCAACCCCGCCGGCTTCGGCCGGCTCTTCCAGCAGACGGTGGACTACATGGGGGCGGCGGGCGCTCTGGTGGCGGGAACCCTGCTCGTGTTCAGCGCGGACCTCATCCGCTTCATCTTCAGCCCCTCCTTCGCCGAGGCCGTCTCCATGCTGCGCGTCCTCGCCCTGGCCGCCCCGGTCATCTACCTCGCGAACACCTTCGGGCACGTCATGGTCGCGACGGGGGCGCAGGGGAGCGGCTTCCTGACCACCCGGGTGACGGCGGCGGGCGGAGGGGTGCTGGCGGCGGGGCTCCTCCTCTTCTTCCTCGCCCGCAGGCGCCACCTGGCGGAGCTTGTCCAGCAGCTCCGGAGCCGGAGGCCCGCGCCCATCGAGGCGCCTCCGGCCTAGGGCGGCCGCCCCTACCTCGTCCTGTGATCTGACCATCCGTAGGGGCGAGGCAGCTGCCTCCGGCGAAGCCTTCGGCGGAGCAGGGTGCCTCGCCCCTACGGACCAGGCGCTCTCTCCAATTGGCTGTCTTAGGCCCTGCCCAAGATTCACGGTATTATCGGGAAGGAATCAATGGAAAAACCGTAAAGAACAGCCCCTACCGATAGAGAAATACGAGTCCATC
>JACPCT010000250.1 GCA_016184445.1 Candidatus Tectimicrobiota bacterium
CATCACAGGCGCAGGGACGGACCCCAGCATCCAGGTGGCCGCAGTCCCCTCGGTGCGCATCTTCTTCATGAGCTTCCTCACCCGGCAGCCCAATCCTTTCGCGGACGTCAACCTCCGCCTGGCGATGAACTATGCCATCGACACCGACCAGATCGGCAAGACCATCATGGGGGGGCGCGCCAACCCCATCGGCTCCCTCTTCCACCCCTGGAACTACTCCGGTCACAACCCCAAGAGCCGGTGGCATGGCTTTGACCTCGCGAAGTCCAAGGAATACCTGAAGAAGTCCTCCTACAAGGCGGGGGAGGAGGTGCCCCTCATCGCGACCGTGGGCCGCTACCCGGCCGACAAGCCGGTGTGCGAGGCCACGGCCGGCATGCTCCAGCGGGCGGGCATCAACGCCAAGTGCGAGGCCACGGCCTACTCCCTCTGGAACGAGCGGTTCAACGCCTACCAGGCCGGCAAGAAGAAGGGCCCGGCCGTCTTCATGCACGCCTTCGGGAACGGCACCGGCGACCCGGGGCAGATCACCAAGGCCCTCAGCTCCTGCAAGGGCTTCCGCAGCCCCCACTGCTTCAAGGATCTGGACGCCCAGATCGACAAGGCCGTGGCGACCGCCGAGCCCGGGCAGCAGCAGGCCGAGTTCGAGAAGGTGACGGCCATCCTCAAGGACCGGGCGCTCTTCAAGATCTACTACCAGACCCACGACGTCTTCGCGTACCGCAAGAGCGTGGAGTTCACTCCGCGCCACGACGAGGCGCTCTACGTCTGGGAGGCGTCGGTGAAATAGCCCCGGGCGGCGGGTGCTTCAGGGTCCACGGGGGCCGGGCAGGCTCGCAGGACAGAGGGAATTCCATGCCGAGACCGCACTACGAAACCCCGAAGGCGGAGAAAGAGTACACCAGCTGCCTCACGGGCCCGCGGCCCGAGGAGAAGAAGAACGTCCGGCTCATCGCCCACACCGGCCTCACCGGCTGGGGAGACGGCATTCAGATCCGGGTGCGCGACGGCGTCTGCTACGTCAAGCGCACGGGGCTCTACGGCGAGAACGGGCTGACCATCCTCGACGTGTCGGACCCGAAGAAGCCGAAGATCATCAAGCAGATCAAAGAGAGCCCCTGGGGCCGCTCCCACAAGGTGCTCCTGGTGGACGACGTCCTCATCACGAACACCGAGGTGCGCCCCGGCTGCACCGACCCAGGCGTGAAGCCGGGCCTCCGCCTCTGGGACAACAGCGACCCCCGCAACCCCAGGTTCGTGAAGGACGTCGTGACCGACATGCCCGGCATCCACCGGCCCGTCTACGACCCCGCGCGCAAGCTCATGTACTCGGGCGGCTTCCGGGACGGCTACCGGGGCCGCGTCCTCCTCATCCACGACTTCAAGGACCCCATGAACCCCGCCTACGTCGGGGAAGCCTGGGTGCCCGGCCAGAAGGAGGGCGCGGAGGAGCCCGCCTGGGACCAGGCCCTGGTCGGCCCGCGCGGTTGCGACCTCCACGAGGGCATCCCCCACGGCAACTGCGTCTCAGGGGCGCTCCGCAAGGGCGGCATCTGCATGTGGGACCTCGCCGACCCCGCGAAGCCCAAGTTCCTCTGGCGCCACAACCCCTACGAAACCCACGGCTGGTCCCCCGCCAGCCACACCTTCATCGTCCCGCCGGGCTCCGAGTTCGGCATCTCGGTGACCGAGACCCACACCGTCAACTGCGCCCACCCCCCGGCCTTCGTCACCTTCTACGACCTGCGGAACGTGAACGTGCCGCTCCCCATCAGCACCTTCCAGCCCTACCCCATCGACCCCGTCTCGATGCGCCCGGTGGACCCCTTCTGGTGCAGCCAGGGCTCGCGCTACGGCTCCCACAACGTCTGGCACTGGATGAAGAAGGACGACCTGCTTTTCGTCACCTGGTTCAACGCGGGGCTGCGCATCCTCGACTGGTCGAACCCCTTCGCGCCCAAGGAGGCGGGCTACTACATCCCCGCCGGGAGCAAGGAGCGCTTCTCCCCCCAGACCAACGAGGTGTTCGTGGACCGCGGGACGGGCCTCATCTACATCAGCGACCGCTGGGGCCTGGGGATGCACATCCTGGAGTACACGGGCTAGAGCGGCGCCGGAGGCCCGCCGGCGGCGAGAAAGAGGGCGGCGGCGCCCGCCGCGGCCCCTCGCGCCGCCGGCTCTCGCAGCGCCCCCATCCGCGGATCGGAGAGGTTTTCTATCCGGGGCGGCTCTGCTATATTTCCCGCTCCACCCTAGCCGTCTGCGTGACCGCCATAGGGGCAAAGGATTTCCCAACCCATCTCACAGTGGGGAGACAACACCATGTGGAGCCGGCTGCCGCCGATACTCGCCGCGATGCTCTTCTCCCTTTCCGTCCCGGGCTCTCCATCCTTGGCGGCGGACAAGGTCACCCTCACCCAGCCCGTGGACAGCCTGAGCTTCTTCCCCATCTACGTGGGCCGGGCGAAGGGCTTCTTCCAGAAGGAAGGCCTCGAGCTGGACGTGAAGGCCACGGCCGGCGGCGGCCCCCACCTGACGGCCGTCTTCGCCGGGAAGGCCGAGTTCACGGCCAGCCCCGGCACCTACCAGATCAACGCCCTGAACGAGGGCAAGAAGGTGGTCGGCTTCGTGGATCTCCTCCACCGCAACATCATCGGCATGGTGATCCACAAGGAGGCGGCGGCCAAGGTGGGCATCAAGCCCGGCATGCCCCTCATGGAGCGGGTCAAGCGGGCGAAGGGCCTCACGGTGGGCATCACCCGGCCCGGCGCCCTGACGGACGACCTCGCGCGCAACATCTTCGCCCGCGCGGGCCTGAAGGTGCCCGATGACGTGCGCATCATCAGCGCGGGAGGCGCGGGAACGATGTTGCCCGCCCTCCGTAACCGCAAGATCGACATCATCACCATCTCGACGCCCCACCCGGAGACCATCCTCTCCGAGAACATCGGCATGTGGTTCGTGAACTGGGCGGCGGGCGAGGACCCCGCCATCAAGGACTTCATGATGTCCACCCTCATGGCCTCGCCGGAGCTCATCCGGGAGAAACCCGACCTGGTCAAGCGGATGACTCGGGCGGTCATGAGCTCGCTCAAGTACATCAACGAGACCTCGGTGGACCAGCTCACGAAGGACATGACCCCCTTCTTCGGCAAGTCGGTCAAGCCGGCCGCCCTGCGCATCTCGGTCGAGACGGTGAAGGCCGCCGTCAACCCCACGGGCAAGATGAGCGACGCGGCCGTCGCGACCACCTTCAAGCTCATGAAGAAGCCCGGCAAGCTCAAGAACCTCCAGAGCCTCAAGCGCAGCGACGTCTGGACGGACGACCTCGTGAAGTAGGCCCTTTTCCCCCGGGCCGGCCGTCCCGCCGCGCCCGGCCCGTGGGGTGGAGTTCAGCCCGTTGAGCGCATTTCTGTCCATCCGGGGCCTGGGCAAGCGGTTCCTCTCGCGGGGGACCGTCGTCCGGGCGATAGAGAACTTTTCCCTGGATATCGAGGAGGGCGAGTTCGTCACCATCGTGGGGCCCAGCGGATGCGGCAAGAGCACCCTCCTGAACATCCTCGCGGGCCTCTACCCTCCGAGCGCCGGCGAGATCCTCTTCGAGGGGAGGCACGTGCGCGGGCTCAACCCCGAGATCGGCTACGTCACCCAGCAGGACAACCTCCTGCCTTGGCGCACCCTGCGCAAGAACGTCCTCCTCCCGATCGAGTTCCGGGGGGGCTCCGCCTCCGGCGGAGCGGAGGAGCGCGTCGGCGCCCTCATCCGCAAGGTGGGGCTCAGCGGGTTCGACAACCACTACCCCCACGAGCTCTCCGGCGGGATGCGCCAGCGGGCGAACATCATCCGCACCCTGGTCTACAACCCGCGCGTCATCCTCATGGACGAGCCCTTCGGCCCCCTCGACGCCCAGACGCGCCTCACCCTGCAGAACCAGCTTCTCGATCTCTGGAACGACGAGCGAAAGACCATCATCTTCATCACGCACGACCTCACCGAGGCCATCTCCCTGGCCGACCGCGTGGTGCTGATGACGGGCCGCCCCGGCACCATCAAGAGCGTGACCCCCATCCGGATTCCCCGGCCGCGGGACGTCTACCACATCCACCGCTCCGAGGCCTACCGGGAGGTGTACGACAAGCTGTGGGAAGAGCTGCGGGTGGAAGTGGCGAGGGTCATGTGATGACGCAGGAAGTCCAGTCCCGGCCCCCCGAGGAAGTCCTCATCCCGGCCGGACTCCAGGGCCTGCGGCTCCTCATCTGGCGGATCCGCCGGACCGAGGAACTGCGCTGGGCGCGCGTGGCCCTGCTGCGCGTCCTCTTCGGCATCGTCATGGTGGCGCTGTGGGAGGGCGTCTCGGGCCGCTTGATCGACCAGCGGATCATCAGCAGCCCGGGCGCGCTGCTCGAGGCCTTCCTCGACCTGGCCGGCCCGGACAACCCCGACGGCACCCTCTGGACCCACTTCGCCTACACCATGGAGAACACCTTCTGGGGCTACCTCGCGGGCGCCCTCCTGGGCATCCTCTTCGGCTTCATGCTGGCCGAGGCCGAAGTGATCGCCCAGGTCATCGAGCCATTCATCATGGCCTTCAACGGCGTCCCCCGCATCGCCTACGCGCCGCTCTTCATCGCCTGGTTCGGCATCGAGCGCCAGCCCAAGATCATCCTCGTCCTGACCATCGTCTTCTTCCTCTGCTTCGTCAGCACTTTCTCGGGCATCCGCAGCGTTCCCCAGGAGCTCGTCAACGTGGCCCGCGTCCTGGGCGGAAGGAAGGCGGACATCCTGCGGAAGGTGGTGCTTCCCGCGGCCTCGCCCTGGATTTTCAGCGGCCTGAAGATCAGCATTCCCTTCGGCATGGTGGGCGCGATCGTGGGCGAGTACATCATCGCCGACCGGGGGCTGGGATACCTGCTCCAGCGCTACAACAACGAATACTTCACGACGGGGATCATCCTCGTCATCTTCATCCTGATGTTCTTCGTCGTGGCCGTGAACCAGCTGCTCAACTGGGCCGAGGGGCGGATGCTCCGCTGGCGGCCCACGGGCCAGACCGGCCAGGAAACGGCCATCCCCAACTAGGAGGCCCGCGGCCCCTCCACGGGAGGCGGGCCTCCCGCCCGGCGCGCCGCGGGCGAGGAGGAGAGAACCGGATGCCCCCTGTCGTCGTCCTGCAGCAGATCAAGGCCCCCGCCGAGAAGGTCTTCGCCTTCGTCGGGAACGTCTTGACCCACCCCCAGATCGCCCCCTTCTGCAAGGAGGTGCGGATCACCTCGCCCGGCGGCCACAAGGGCGCGGGCACCCGCTTCCACCAGATCTTCCACGACCGGCCCGAGTGCGATTCCGAGATCAAGGTCTGGGAGCCTCACTCCAAGATCGTCTGGCACAATTTCGTCGGCGGCTCCTCCAAGCCCGCCCAGATCATCACCTACCGGTTCGAGCAGGTG
>JACPCT010000251.1 GCA_016184445.1 Candidatus Tectimicrobiota bacterium
CAGCGTCCCCCACGACGCGGCGGACCCCTTCGGCCTCCTCCTCCAGAGCGGCGACGGCTACCGGGTGGCCCTGGCGACCGACATGGGCTTCGTCACCCGTCTCGTGCGCGAGCGGGTGAAAGGGGTGCAGGGCCTCATCTTGGAATTCAACCACGAGCTCGACATGCTGCTCTCGGGGCCCTACCCCTGGCCCCTCAAGCAGCGCATCCGGGGGAAGCTCGGCCACCTCTCGAACGAGGACGCGGCCGGGCTCCTCGCCGAGGTGGCGGGCAGGGACCTTGAGTGGGTGGTCTGCGCCCACATCAGCCAGGAGAACAACGAGGAGCGCATCGTGCTGGAGCGGGCCGCCGCCGCCCTGAACGGGTGCGGCTTCGCCCCCTTCGCCGCCCGCCAGGACCAGCCCACCCCCCGGTTCGGCCCGGGCGGACGCCTGGAGGATAAGCGGTGATCCCCCGTTACAGCCGCCCCGAGATGGCCGGGATCTGGGAGGAGCGCGAGCGCCTCCAGCGCATGCTGGAGGTGGAGATCGCCGTCTGCGAGGAGCTGGCCGCGCGCGGGGAGATCCCCCAGGATGCGGTGGCCGAGATCAAGTCAAAGGCCGCCTTCGACCCGGGCCGCGTCCGCGAGCTGGAGCGGGTGATCAAGCACGACGTCATCGCCTTCTTGACCAACGTGGCCGAGAACGTGGGCCCCTCCTCCCGCTTCATCCACCTGGGGCTCACCAGCAGCGACGCCCTGGACACGGCGCTGGCCCTTCAGCTCGTCCGGGCGGCCGACGTCCTCCTGGAGGATCTCGCGCGCCTCAGGGCCGTCCTCAAGCGCCGGGCCCTGGAACACAAGCGCACCCTCATCGCCGGGCGCACCCACGGGATGCACGCCGAGCCCACCACCTTGGGCCTCAAGATCGCTCTCTGGCACGCCGAGTTCGGCCGGGCCGTGGAGCGGGTGCACCGGGCGCGCGAGGTGGTGCGGGTGGGCAAGATCTCGGGCGCGGTGGGAGTGTGCCCGCACCTCTCCCCGGGAGTGGAGGAGGCCATCCTGCGCCGCCTGGGCCTCGAGGCCGAGCCCGTGAGCAGCCAGATCGTCCAGCGGGACCGCCACGCCGAGTTCCACTCGGCCCTCGCCCTCGTGGCCGCGAGCGTGGCCCGGGTGGCCACCGAGGTGCGTCACCTCCAGCGGACCGAGGTGGGCGAGGCGGAGGAGTACTTCAGCCCCGGCCAGAAGGGCAGCTCGGCCATGCCCCACAAGCGCAACCCGGTCGTCTCCGAGCAGCTCTGCGGGCTGGCCCGCGTGGTGCAGGGGAACGCGGCGGCCGCCCTCCAGAACGTTCCCCTCTGGCACGAGCGCGACATCAGCCACTCCTCGGTCGAGCGGGTGATCCTGCCCGACAGCACCATCCTGGTGGACTACATGCTGGCCAAGCTCGAGGAGCTGATGGACCGCTGGGTGGTCTACCCCGGACGGATGAGGGAGAACCTGGAGCGCTCGCGGGGGCTCCTCCTGAGCGAGCACGTGATGCTCGCCCTCATCCGCAAGGGCCTCACCCGGGAGGAGGCCTACGCCCGGGTGCAGGGCCACGCCATGGAAACCTGGGCCCGGGGGAACGACTTCCAGGCCCGGCTCCTGGCCGACAAGGAGGTGGGGGGGCTCCTGGGCAAGGAGGAGCTCGCCCGCTGCTTCGACCTGGAGGCGCATTTCCGGCACGTGGACGCCATCTTCAGGCGGGCCTTCGGACCCGGCGGGGGCTGACCCCCCGCCCTCGCCTTGTGGTAGGATGAAGCCCTCGCGGGGCCGAACCCTCGGCCCTTCCCTTCCTCCTGCCTGATGTGTGACGGAGACGCCCCAGGACACCGCCAAGGCCCGGCGAGGGCCACGGGAGACGCTTCATGGAACGCAGAGGACAGCTATACGAGGGCAAGGCAAAGATCGTGTACGCAACCGGCGATCCGGCCTTCTACATCCAGTACTTCAAGGACGACGCCACCGCCTTCAACGCCAAGAAGCGCGGGACCATCGAGTCCAAGGGCATCTTCAACAACCACATCTCGGCCCGGCTCTTCCAGGTGGTGGAAAAGGAGGGCGTCCCCACCCACTTCGTCCGGACCCTCTCGGACCGCGAGATGCTCGTCAAGAAGCTCGACATCATCAAGGTGGAGGTGGTGCTGCGGAACATCGTGGCGGGGAACCTCGCCAAACGCATGGGCGTGGACGAAGGCCGCAGGCTCCCCCACCCCATCATCGACCTCCACCTCAAGAACGACGCCCTGGACGACCCCATGATCAACGAGGACACCATTTCGGCCTTCGGCCTCGCCGCGCGCGAGGAAGTGGACCAGATGCGCGCCTTCGCCCTCAAGGTGAACCAGATCCTCCAGGCCTTCTTCGGCGAGCGGAACGTGGACCTCGTAGACTTCAAGCTCGAGTTCGGCCGCTGCCCGGCCGAGGGCGGAAAGCTCCTTCTCGGGGACGAGATCACCCCCGACGGCTGCCGCCTCTGGGAGAAGGGCACGGGCCGCAAGCTCGACAAGGATCGCTTCCGCCGCGACCTCGGCCAGGTCGAGGAGGCCTACGCCGAGGTGGAGCGCATCGTCACCCGCTGAGGGCGCGGGGAGAGGCTGGGATGGCGAAGACCGTCGTTTACGTGACCTACAAGCGCGGCGTCCTCGACCCCCAGGGCGAGGCGGTGCGCGGCGCGCTCGCCTCCTTGGGCTTCCAGGGCGTCCGGGGGGTGCGCGTCGGCAAGTACATCGAGCTCGACCTGGCCAACGGCCGCCCCGAGGAGCAGCGCGCCGAGGTGGAGAAGATGTGCCGCCAGCTCCTGGCGAACCCCGTCCTGGAGGACTTCCGGATCGAGATCAGCCCCTCCGCCCCGCCCGAGTAGGTGGCCGATGCGCTTTGCGGTAGTGGTGTTCCCCGGCTCCAACTGCGATCACGACTGCTACCATGTAATCAAGCACGTCCTGGGCGCCGCGGTCTCCTTCGTCTGGCACAAGGAGGGCGATCTCGGCGGCGCCGACGTGGCGATCGTCCCCGGCGGCTTCAGCTACGGGGATTACCTCCGCGCCGGCGCCATCGCGCGCTTCTCCCCCGTGATGGAAGCGGTGCGCCGCCACGCGGCCCGGGGGCGGCCCGTCATCGGCATCTGCAACGGCTTCCAGATCCTCGCCGAGGCGGGCCTCCTCCCCGGCGCGCTTCGCCGCAACGCCTCCCTGCGCTTCATCTGCGACGACGTCTGGCTGCGCTGCGAGAGCCAGCGCACCCCCTTCACCCAGGCCATCGAGGCCGGGCAGGTGCTGAAGATGCCCATCGCCCACGGCGAGGGGAACTTCTTCTGTAAGCCGGACACCCTGGCCGAGCTCGAGATGAACGGCCAGATCGTCTTCCGCTACTGCGACCCCGAAGGCCGGACGACCCGGGCCGCCAACCTGAACGGCTCGACCGCCCACGTCGCCGGGGTCTGCAGCCGGGAGGGGAACGTCCTCGGCCTCATGCCTCACCCCGAGCGCGCCAGCGAGAGGGACATGGGCAGCGAGGACGGCCTGCGGCTCTTCCAGTCCCTCCTGGCGGCGGCCGCCCCGTGAGCAAGATGATCCACCCCCCCGCCACGCTGGACATCGCCCGCGAGCACGGCCTCTCCGAGGCCGAGTGGGAGCGCATCGTCAATCTCTTGGGCCGCGCCCCAAACCTGACCGAGCTGGGCGTTTTCTCCGCCATGTGGAACGAGCACTGCTCCTACAAGAGCAGCCGCATCCACCTGAAGAAGTTCCCGACCAAGGGGCCGCGCGTCCTCCAGGGGCCGGGCGAGAACGCCGGGGTGGTGGACCTGGGCGGGGGCCTCGCGGTGGCCTTCAAGATGGAGAGCCACAACCACCCCTCCTTCATCGAGCCCTACCAGGGCGCGGCCACGGGCGTGGGGGGCATCCTCCGGGACGTCTTCACCATGGGGGCCCGGCCCATCGCCCTGCTCGACAGCCTGCGCTTCGGGGCGGTGAACCACGACCGCACGGCCTACCTCGCCGACGGGGTGGTGTCGGGCATCGCAGGCTACGGCAACTGCATCGGGGTCCCGACCGTGGGGGGGGAGACCTGCTTCCACCCCTGCTACAACGGGAACATCCTGGTCAACGTGATGTGCGTGGGCACCCTGCGGGCGGACGCCATCTTCCGCGGCACCGCCTCGGGACTTGGCAACCCGGTCATCTACGTCGGGGCCGCCACCGGCCGGGACGGCATCCACGGGGCCTCGATGGCCTCGGCGGGCTTCGACGAGAAGGCTCTTGAGAAGCGCCCCACCGTCCAGGTGGGGGATCCCTTCCGCGAGAAACTCCTCCTGGAGGCCTGCCTGGAGCTCATGAAGAGGGGTTCCGTCGTCGGCATCCAGGACATGGGCGCCGCAGGCCTCACCTCCTCCTCCGCCGAGATGGCGGGAAGAGCGGGCACGGGGCTCATCCTGAGGCTCGACGCCGTCCCCCGCCGGGAGGAGGGGATGACCCCCTACGAGCTCATGCTCTCGGAGAGCCAGGAGCGGATGCTCCTCGTGGCCCGGCGCGGGCGCGAGGGCGAGGTGAGGAAGATCTTCGAACGTTGGGACCTCCCCATCGCCGTCGTCGGGGAGGTGACGGGGGATGGCCGCCTGCGGGTGGAGGCCGAGGGAGAGCTGGTGGCCGACCTCCCCGTGAACGCCCTCACGCAGGAGGCACCGGCCTACGAGCGGCCCTTGCGGCCCGAACGCGGGCTCCCCTCCGCCGACCCCATCGAGACCCTGCCCGAGGAGAAGGACCTGGGCCCCGCCCTCCTGGCCCTCCTCGCCCACCCCAACCAGGGGCTAAAGAAGCCCATCTGGCGCCAGTACGACCACATGGTGCGCACGAACACCCTGGCCCCGCCCGGCGGGGACGCGGCCCTCCTGCGCCTCAAGGGGACCTCCAAGGCCCTCGCCCTCACGACGGACGGCAACTCGCGCTACTGCATGCTGGACCCCTACCTGGGCGGGATGCTCGCCGTGGCCGAGGCGGCCAGGAACCTCAGCTGCACGGGGGCGTTGCCCCTCGCCATGACGAACTGCCTCAACTTCGGCAATCCCGAGCGCCCCGCTGTGATGGCCCAGTTCTCGGCGGCCATCGAGGGCATGGCCGAGGCCTGCCGGGCGCTGGGCGTGCCCGTCGTCAGCGGGAACGTAAGCTTCTATAATGAGACCCAGGGGATGGACATCTATCCGACGCCCATCGTGGGGATGGTGGGCCTCCTCGAGGAGGCCGGGCGGCGGGCGGGCCACGGGCTCTCGCGTGAGGGAGATCGCCTCTTCCTCCTCCACCCGGGCAAGGCAGCCCCCCTGCCCCCGGGCGGCGCGCACGAGTATGTGTGGGTGCGCTGCGGCCGGGAGGGCGGCCAGCCCCCGGCGATATCGCTCGCGGCCGAGGCGGCCGTCCAGGCCCTCTGCC
>JACPCT010000252.1 GCA_016184445.1 Candidatus Tectimicrobiota bacterium
ATCCCCCCCCGGCTCTTCCGCGATGAGATGGGCCTTCCCGGCGGCGTCCCCGCCGTGGGCATCGTGGCCCAGCTCCGCAAGAGCAAGGGGCACGAGCACTTCCTCCAGGCGGCCCGCCTCTTGCGGGATCAGGGCTCGAACGCCCGCTTCTTCGTGGTGGGGGACGGCCACTGGCGCGACATCTTCCGGGAGGCGGCCCGCCGTCTCGATCTGCTGGACGGGAAGGTCTCCTTCCTGGGCTACCGGGAGGACATCCCGGAGGTGATGGCGGGCCTCGACCTGCTCGTGATCGCCTCTACGCGCACCGAGGGCGTCCCCCAGGTGGCGCTGCAGGCCATGGCGATGGGGCTCCCCATCGTGGGGACGGACGTGGGCGGCGTGCCCGAGGCGCTCCTGCCCTCGGGGGCGGGGGTGGTGGTGCCGGCGGGGGATCCGCCGGCCCTCGCGGCCGCCATCCGGGAGCTGCTCGCGGACCCCGTGCGCCGCGCCCGGATGGGGGAGGCGGGCCGCGTCTATGTCCGCGAGCGGCACTCCCTGGAGCGGATGCTGGAGGAGACGGTGCACGCCTATGAGGAGGTCCTGGCCTCGTGCGCCCGCTGAGCGTGGTGCAGGTCATCAGCAGCCCCTGGTGGACCGGGGCCGCCGAGCCGGCCCTGTTCCTCACCGAGGACCTCGCCGCCCGGGGCCACCGGGTGCGCTTCGTCTGCGGGCCGGGCGAGGCGCTCGAAGACCGGGCCGGACGGCTGGGCTTCCCTCGGGTGAAGGAGCTGGATCCCACCCGGAGCCTCAACCCCTGGCGGATGGGCGGCTTCGTTCGCCGCTTGGCGGGGTTCCTGGAGGAGGCGCGTGCGGACGTCCTCCACGCCCACCTCTCGGCGGACCATTGGCTCTCCCTCCTGGCCCGCCGCCGGTGCCGGAGGCGGGTCCGGCTCGTCCGGACCGTCCACCACCCCCGCGCCGCGAAGGGGAACCCCCTCGCCCGCTGCCTGCTGGGAAGGGCGACCGACGCCGTCATCGCGCCGAACCGCCACATCGCCCGCGTCCTCGGGGAGCGCACCGCCGTGCCGCCGGACCGGCTTCATGTGGTTCCCGGGGCGGTGGACCTCCGGCGGTTCTCTCCGCCGCCGTCCGAGATGCGCGCGAAGGGCCGGGCGATCCTGGGCCAGGACGCAAGCACGCCGCTCATCGGGATCGTTTCGCGGCTGGCACCGGACCGGGGCCACACGCTCCTCTTCGAGGCCTTCCGCCAAGTGGCGAACGAGATCCCCGCGGTGCGCCTGGTGGCGGTTGGGAAGGGGGAGCACCTCCCCCGCTTGAAGAAGCGGGTGCGCGCCCTGGGGCTGGAGGACCGGGTGGACTTTCCGGGCTACCATGAGGAGGATCTGCCCGAGGTCCTCGCCGCGCTGGACCTGTTCGTCCTGATGGCGCCGGGCTCCGAGGGCAGCTGCCGGGCGGTGCTGGAGGCGATGGCGATGGGGCTCCCCTGTGTGGTGACCGACCTCAACGGCCTCGCCGACACGGTGGAGGAGGGCGCCACCGCCCGGGTGGTGCCCGGCGGGGACGCCCCCCGGCTGGCCTCCGCCCTCCGGGAGCTGATCGCCGACGAGGGGCTCCGCCGCGCCTTCGGGCGGGCGGGCCGGCGGCGGGTGGAGGCCCACTTCACGCGCGAGCGGAGGGCCGAGCGGGTGGAGGAGATCTACCTGAAGCTCCTCGAACCCTCGCTGGAGGTCTCCTACGCGGGAGGGCGGCCGTGAGCCGGGTGGAAACCTATCTCCGCCTTCTCGGCTACCTGCGCCCCTATTGGGCGCGCTTCGCGGTGGCGGTGGCCTGCACCTTCATCGTGGGCAGCCTGGGCGCGGTCCCCGCCCTCATGGTGAAGTACGCGGTGGACGACGTGCTCATCGCCCGTGACGCGGGCATGGCCATGCTGATCTCGGCCGGGATCGTGGTCCTCTTCGCCTTGCGGGCGGTGGTGGGATACGTGCAGGCCTACTGCATGTACTGGGTGGGCCAGCGCGTGGTCATGGACCTGCGCAACGAGCTTCACCGCCACCTCGTCCGGCTGCCGATGCGCTTCTTCGAGGGGAAGACCACCGGCGAGCTGATGGCGAAGAGCCTCTACGACATCTCGCTCATGCAGAAGGCGGCCACCAGCGCCATCCGGGACCTGGGCAAGGAGTTCTTCACCTTCGTCGCCCTCCTGTGCGTGGCCGTCTACCAGAACCCGAAGATGGCCCTCATCTTCCTCGTCGTGTTCCCGCCGGTGGGTTTCCTGATTGCGAGGATGGGGGAGAAGGTGCGCCGCATCACCCGGGGCACGCAGGCGCGGATCGGGAGCCTCAGCGCCCTGATGAAGGAGACCTACGCGGGGATCCGGGTGGTGAAGGCCTTCGGCGCCGAGGGCTTCGAGGGGGCGCGCTTCGCGCGGACCAACCTTTCCTTCTTCCGCCAGATCATGGGGGCCATGCGGGTCCGCGCGCTGGCGCCCTCCCTCGTCGAGGGGATCGGGGGCGCCCTGGCGGGCGGGATCCTGTGGTTCGGCATCCTCATGGTCATGCGGGGGGAGGTCACGGCCGGGGAACTCTCGAGCTTCCTCGTGGCCGTCGGGATGGTCTACAGCCCCCTGAAGTCCCTCACCCGCGTCTACCACAACCTGATGGAAGGCCTCGCCGGGAGCCAGGCCGTCTTCGAGCTGATGGACGCCCACAAGCCCGAGGAGGCGAACCCCCGCGGCCGGGCGATGGGCCGCCTCTGCCGGAGCATCCGCCTGGAGGGAGTGAGCTTCGCCTACGAGACCGAGCCCGTCCTGCGGGACATCCGCCTGGAGATCCCGGCCGGGGGGGTGCTCGCCGTGGTGGGGCTGAGCGGTGCGGGCAAGACCACCTTGCTCGACCTCATCCCCCGCTTCTACGTGCCCGCTGCGGGCCGGATCACCTACGACGGCGTGGACGGGAGCGAGCTCGACCTCTGGAGCCTGCGCGCCCAGATCGGCGTGGTGGGGCAGCACATCAACCTCTTCAACGACACGGTCACCCGCAACATCGCCTACGCGGCCGAAGGCCCCGTGGACGCAGGCGCGGTGGAGGCGGCCGCCCGGGCGGCCAACGCCCACGGGTTCATCTCCACCCTGCCCAACGGCTACGACACCGTCCTGGGGGAGGAGGGGGTGCGCCTCTCCGGCGGGGAGCGCCAGCGGATCGCCATCGCCCGGGCCATCCTGCGGGACCCCTCCATCCTCCTCCTGGACGAGGCCACGAGCTCCCTGGACTCCGAGAGCGAGAAGATCATCCAGGAGGCGCTGGACCGCCTGATGCGGGGGCGGACAACCGTGGTCGTCGCCCACCGCCTCTCCACCGTCCGCGCGGCGGACGCCATCGCCGTCTTGGACGACGGCCAGCTGGTCGAGCTGGGCACCCATCAGGAGCTCATGGAGCGGGGAGGGTTCTACCGTAAGCTCTACGAGATGCAGTTCGCCTCCGGCGCCTCGGAGGAGGTCCGCCCCGAGGAGCCGCTCCCCCTTCTCCGCCAGCCGAGCGGGCCGGCATGAGCGAGGGTGCCCTCCAGACGGCCCCCCCCGCCGCCTCCCGGGAAGAGGGCCGGCCGCTTTCCATCCTGCAGATCATGACCTGCCGGGGCTGGAGCTCTGACGCTTGGGCCGCCGCCGCCCTCTCGATCGGCCTCCAGGAGATCGGCCATCGCGTCCTTCTCCTGTGCCGGGATGTGGAGAGCGGGCGGGCCGTGGCCGAGCGCGCCCGCCGCGAGGGGGTGCGGGAGGTGGACTTCATCGAGGCGAGCAACGACTTCCGCCCGGCCAGTTACCTCCGCGACCTGGCGAGGCTCCGGCGGCTGGTCCGCGAGCGCGGGGCGGACGCGGTCCACGTCCACCGGGGGGTCGAGCACTGGCTGGCGGCCGCGGCGTGGCCGGGGCGGAGCGGGCCCGTCATCGTCCGCAGCCGCCACATCATGCAGCCGGTCCGGCGGCACCTCTTCAACCGGTGGCTCTACGCCCGGGGGACGGACCGCGTGGTGGCCGTCTCGGAGCGCATCCGGCGGGCCTACCTGGAAGAGGCGGGGTTTCACCCGGCGCGCTTCCGCACCGTGATGGGAGGGGGAGACCCCTCGGCCTACGACCCGGGGGCCACGGGCGAGCGCTTCCGCCGGGAGTGGGGCATCCCCCCCGGGGCGTGGGTGGCCGGGGTGGCGGGGAGCGTGCGGCTCTGGCTGAAGGGGCAGGACGTCCTCCTGCGCGCGGTGGCCCGCATGGGCGAGGACGAGAGGGGGCTCCCCTGGCTGGTGGTGGTGGGCCAGGGGGAGGACCTGGAAACCCTCAGGGCCCTCGCCGCCGAATTGGGGATGAGCGGGAGGACAGTGCTTCCCGGCTTCCTGGACTCGATGGGCGAGGCGCTGGCCGCCTGCGACGCGCTGGCGTTCCCCTCACGGCGGTCGGAGGGGACGAGCCGGGTGCTCTTTGACTATCTCGCCGCCGGCCGGCCCGTCGCGGCCAGCCGGGTGGGGTGCGTGGAGGAGATCGTGCGGGAAGGGAAAGAGGGGTTCCTCGTTCCTCCTGAGGACGCCGGAGCCCTGGCCGGCGCGCTCGAGCGCCTGCGGCGCTCGCCCGGGGCCGCCCGCGCCATGGGGGCCTCCGGCCGCCGCCGGGCCGTGGAGGAGTTCGACCGGCGCGTGATGGGCCGCCGGATGACCGAGATCTACCGCGAGGCCATCCGGGAGCGGGAAAGGGGGGCCGCATGAGGGATCTCATCCTGGGGGTCAACGATTCCCACCTGGCGACAGCCTGCCTGCTCCGGGACGGCGAAGTGGTCTCCTGCATGAGCGAGGAGCGGTTCACGCGCCGGAAGAACCAGGGGGCCTATCCCTCCCAGGCGGTCGAGGGCGTCCTGGCCCAGTCGGGGGTGAGGGGGGAGGATCTCTCCGCCGTCGCCCTGGCGGGGCACGAGGCGATGGGAGCGGAGTGGTTCGACCTCGTGACGCGGGACGACAACTACATCGACGAGTACCTGGGCATCAAGAAGGTGAGCGCCCTGCGCCGGAAGGTGCGGCGGGTGGGCAAGAAGCTCAACCTCTCATCCGAGTCGGCGGGCAAGGAGCAGGTCCCCAACGAGCGGCGCTTCCAGCAGATCGTGGACCACCTGGGGGTCTCCAAATCAAAGATCCATATCGTCGAGCACCACATGGCCCACGCGGCGGCCGCCTACTACGGCTCGCCCTTCGCCGGGGGGAGGGCCCGGCGGGCGGCTGTGCTCACCAACGACGCCTCGGGGGACGGGGTCTGCGCCACCTGGAACGCCGCTGGGCCCGAGGGAATCCGCCGCCTCTCCGCTTCCCCCAGCTCGGCGGGATCCCTGGGGAGCTTCTACAGCCTGATCACCTTGTTCCTGGGGATGCGCCAGCTCGAGCACG
>JACPCT010000253.1 GCA_016184445.1 Candidatus Tectimicrobiota bacterium
GCCGTAGGAGAGGGCCAGGGTGCGCAGGTGCTTGGCCTTCCAGGAGACGGCGGGGTTGATGCGCATCTCCCGCAAGGTGCTGTGGGTGTGGCCCTTCATGAGGACGGGCACGGTGAGCCACTGGACGCCGTTGGGGGTCCAGACGCGGTTGCGGTTGGCGAAGCCGTTCCTCTCCATCTGGACGGTGTCCAGCAGGACGAAGAGGTCGGCGTGGAGGATCTTGTGGAAGTACCCCAGCCAGGGCAGGTAGGCGGGCTGGTGGATGGCGGCGATCATGCCGGGCCGCCCTCCCGCCGGAGGCGGCTCCCGGGATTCCCCGCGCGCCTGCCGAAGGCAAAGCCCATTTTCGTCATTTTGCCGCTGCCGGGGCGGGCCAACCCAGTGCACCGGAACCGATGGACCCGCCGCCCCAGCATTTCCGCCCTCTTTGCGCCGTCCCCGTCAACCCCCCGCCCTCCCGGGCGCCCCATTATATGCCCCCTTTTCGTCCCCGGCTCGCCCGTTTTTGCCTTGGAAAAGGCGCGCTTCAAAACCAATTTTGGGTTAAGATGCCCCAGTTGCGTTCCTGTCCGGCCCCATCCCCCAACAGAAAAAGGGCGGACCGAGGGAGGCGAACGACGTTCCCGTGAACCGTGAAGCCCTCCTCCGCGCCCTCCTGCCCCACCTGAACTCCCTCTACAGCTTCGCCCGCTGGCTCACCCGCGACGGGGACGAGGCCGAGGATATCGTCCACGACGCCCTCTCCCGGGTGTTTTTGAACGGAAACTGCAATCTGGCGGGAGGAGAAATCCGAACTTATTTGTTTACAATAATCAGGAGGACGTACATCAACCGGCTGAGGAGGGGCCGGTATGAGGCGACCTCGGCGGACTACCCCGAGGACGACTCCTCCCTGGCGGCTCCCTCCGAGCGGGGGAGTTTCTCGGACCTCCCCCCTGAGCTGCTCCGGCAGGACCTGAACGAGGCCCTCGCGAGCCTCCATCCGGACAGCCGGAGCGTCGTCCTCCTCGCGGACGTCGAGGGCTTCTCGATCGATGAGATCGCCCAGATCATGGGCATCCCGGCCGGGACGGTGAAGAGCAAGCTGTGGCGGGCGCACCAGGCGCTCCGCAAGAAACTCAGGGTCTATCAGGAGTCCAAGGAGCGATGATCCAGGAACCCGGGCACGGCCGCGAGCCCCTCGGCGAAGCCCTCCCCCACGACGGCGAGATGTCCGACCTCGTCCGCCGGTACACCGCCTACCATCCGGCGCCCGAGCGGCTGGTGGACCATTTCTACCGCCTCGCAGAGGAAGAGCGCCGCGAGAACCGCTGGCAGATGCGCCGCTTCTGGCAGGCCAGCTTCGCGGGCGCCCTGGCCGCCTCCCTGACGCTGGCGGTGGGCATCGCGGGCCTCGACTGGATCCGGGACTCGAAGGACCCCTACGACCTCGTGGCCGAGGAGGCGAAGACCACCTCCCGCCGGGCCGACACCTTCCCCGTCGCCGTCCAGGACCGCATCGAGGCCAAGCACAAGGCGCGCCTGGACAAGCTCTTCACCACGTTCAACAAGGACTTCCGCTACCGGCAGAAGGTCGCCCTCTCCGGCGGGCAGAGCGAGTTCGTCCTCGAGGGCGCCACCCTCCGCGAGGTGGACGGCCGGAAGATCGCCCACCTGATCTACCGGATGGGGAATACCCGGCTCCACCTGAACGTGATCCCGGCCGAGGACAACACCGAGTGGCCCGGCTTCCTGCGCCACGACGGCTGGGTGACCATGAACGAGGACTCCCCCCGCACCTTCGTCTGGCGCAAGGGGGCGTTCATTTACGCCATGGTCGGGGACATCCCCCTCGAGCGCTTCAGGGAGTTCTCCGCGGCGGTCTCCCAGAGGTAGCTCCCCTCCCCCCGCGCGAACCTTCCCCGGCGGATGGCCTCCGCCGGGGTTCCCGTTTCCCTCTCTCCCGCCTTGACAGGCGCTCGCCCCCCGGCTTACAGAAGCACTTGAATCTCCATTCGGAATCCCGTTCCACGCGCTGAGACGGCGGTTCCGGCCCCCGGGGAGACCGCGCATGCCGGTTCAGTTCCATTGGGCCCTGTGCTCGTTCAACGCAGGCGACGGCCACCACGCCAACCCCAAGATCCCGGAGCGGCCCGCTACCCTCGAGTACCTGACCCGCGTCACCCAGGCGGCCGAAGACGCCGGGTGCGTGAACATTCTCGTCCCCACGGGCACCCACTGCGTGGACGCCTGGCAGACGGCCTCGGCCCTCGCCATGCGGACCCGCAAGATCAAGTTCCTCGTCGCCTTCCGGCCCGGCCTCGTGGGCCCCGTCCTCGCCGCCCAGCAGGCGAACACCCTGGACTACCTGACGGGGGGCCGGCTCTCCCTCAACGTCGTCTCGGGCGCCAACTCCGCCGACCTCAGGCGCTACGGCTACCACGCCGGGCACGACGAGCGCTACGACTGCACGGAGGAGTTCCTCGACGTGGTCATGCGCGTCTGGGAGGAGAAGGGGCCCGTCACCTACGAGGGGAAGTTCTTCCAGATCGAAGGGGCCCACGTCTGGCCCCCCCGCTTCTCCCAGCCGCACCCCGACATCTTCCTGGCCGGGAGCTCCGAGAGCGCCAAGCGCGTGGCCGCCCGCTTCGGCGACGTGCACGTCTTCTTCGCCTACGAGCCCGAGACGGTGGCCAAGGACGTCGAGGAGGTCCGGGGGCTCGCCGCGGAGCAGCCCCGGCGGCGGCCCCTGGAGTTCGGGGTGCGCCACTGCATCTGCGTGCGCGAGACGAAGGAGGAGGCCCGCCGGACGGCCGAGCGCATGATCGAGGGGAGCGATCTCGGCAACACCGCCACCTGGGCCGACTCCGTCCGCACGACCGAGTCCACGAGCCAGAGGCGGATCAACGAGATGGCCGCGCGGAACCCCTCCTACTGGCTCACCGAGACCATCTGGATGGGCATCAACAAGGTGCGCGGCGGGGGCGCCACGATGTTCGTCGGCACGCCCGGCATGGTGGCCCGCCAAATCCGCGCCTACGTGGACGCGGGGGTGACCCACTTCATCATGCACGGGTATCCCTACCTGGAGGAGGCCGAGATTTTCGGCCGGGAGGTCCTGCCCCTCCTGAAGGACCTCGGCCCGCTCATCCTGCCGGAGCCCGCGGGGGCCGCCCCGGCCCGCTAGGCCCAGCCCTCCTCCATCCAGGCTTCATGAGGTCCGGTAGGGGACCCGCTTCGGCGGGCGCGCTTTATCCGTCTTTTTCAACCAGGGAGAAAATCCGGATGCCCAGGAAGCTGACCCGCCGCCGCGACGGCCAGCAGTGGATACTTGACTACGTCGCCAAGACTTCCGGCATGGTCCAGAACTTCGAGGACGAGAGGTTCGATCTGCCGCGCGGCGTCAAGAACTACAAGATGATCAGCAAGTTCCAGGGCGAGGACGCCGCCCACAAGGAGGCCGTGGCGCGCGCGGCGGAGGAGGCGGGGCGGCCGGAGACCGCCCTCGAGCTCTACATCCAGGCCGCCGAGTCCTACCGGAAAGGCCAGCACGTCCTCTTCGAGGACGACCACCCCCAGAAGCTCAGGCTCCACGCCGGCCTCATCCGCTGCTACGACAAGGCGATCTCGCTCGCGGCCTACCCCATCGAGCGGCTGGAGGTTCCCTTCGAGGGCGGCCACATCCAGGTCCTGCTCCACCTCCTCCCGGACCGGCGCAGGGCCCCCTGCGTGCTCTACATCCCGGGGATGGACCAGACGAAGGAGTTCTATCCCTACATCCTCCAGAACGACTTCCTCCGCCGGGGGATGCACGCCTGCTCCATGGACGGGCCCGGCCAGGGGATGTCGAACATCCGGAAGATCCGCGTCACCCACGACAACTACGAGCGCGCGGCCCAGGCGGTGGTGAACCACCTGGCGGGAAGGCCCGAGATCGACGCGGAGAAGATCGGCGTCTTCGGGATCAGCATGGGCTCCTTCTGGGCCCCGCGCACCGCCGCCCTGGAGCCGCGCGTCAAGGCCTGCGCCGCCGCGAGCGCGAACCTGTCCGGGACGCAGTGCATCTTCGAGCAGGCCTCCCCGCGCTTCAAGCAGATCTTCATGTACATGGCGGGCATCCCCGACGAAGACGCCTTCGACCGGATGGCCGAGAAGATGACCCTCGCCGGCCACGCGGGCATGATCCGCTGCCCCGTCCTCCTGGGGGCGGGGGAGTTCGACCCCCTGACCCCGGTGGAGGGCGCGTTCAGGCTCTTCGAGGAGCTGACCTGCCCGAAGGAGCTGTGGATCCTGGAGAACGAGTTCCACCGCGTCTGGGGCATGAAGGGGCTGGGCGGCCTGGACCTCAACCCCTTCGCGGTGGACTGGCTCCGGGAGGCGCTGAACGGGAACATCCGGGCCGGCCACGAGAAGATCGTCTACATCCGCCAGAACACCGGCGCGGGGCCCTACAAGGGGGACCTGCCGGAGGGCTACCCGGGCAGGTGGTGAGCGCCTGCGGGCCCGGGGGGCACGGAGGCCCCGAGGCGGCGGGAGACGGCGCGGGCGGTCTGGGTGACCGCCTCGATGTGCTCGCTCCAGGTCGGCTTGTTCATCCGCGCGGCGGGGGTGGAGGTGCTGATGGCCCCCACCACGGCGCCCGCGGCGTTGAAGATGGGCGCCGCGACGCCGGTGACGCCCTCGCGGAACTCCCCCTTGTTCAGGGCGTAACCCTGCTCCCGGATCCTCGCGCACTCCCTGCGCAGGCGCTCCGGGTCGGTGATGGTGAGCGGGGTGTAGGGGCGCAGCCCCTGGGCGATCACCTTCTCGAGGCGGTCGGGGTGGTGGGCGAGCATCGCCTTCCCGCTGGAGACGCAATAGGCGGGGGCCGTCCCGCCCACGTGGATCTGGGCGATGATGGCCTGCCGGCTCTCGGTCTTGTCCAGGTAGGTGATGTGGGTGTCCTCCAGGACGATCAGGAGGGCGGTCTCGTTGATGCGCTCGCTCAGGGCCGCCATCAAGGGGGCGGCCGCCTTGCGCAGGCCCAGGTCCTCGATGGCCTTGCAGCCCAGCTCGAAGAGCCGGAGCCCCAGGAAGAAACGGCCGTTCTCGGGATCCCGCCGCACCATGCCGAGCGATTCCATCGTCGCCATGAAGCGCGAGACCGTGCTCTTGGGCATCCCCAGGAGGCGGGCGAACTCGTTCACCCCGACCGGGACCTTCGACTCCCTGAGGATGTCGAGAATGCGGGCGCTCTTCGGCAGCGATTGATTCATCCCTCGCTCCGGCGGCGGACCCCACGGTCCGCTCCTCTGGGCGGCTCCCGGCCGGATGCCCCCCGCGGATTTCAGACTTGACAGCCACCCCGGCCCTGGCCGATAAACCAGCTTATACCACATTTCAAAACGATGTTTCAATA
>JACPCT010000254.1 GCA_016184445.1 Candidatus Tectimicrobiota bacterium
GGAGCGAGGCCGTCTACACCGCCGTCTCCTACGACTCGCCCAGCGAAAGCCCTGACCCGGTGACCGGCTACGGCAACTGGTCGGCCGCCTACTCCTTCGGGGCCAAAGTGGCCGAGGTGGAGGTGGACACCGAGACCGGCGCGGTGGAGGTGCTCCGCATCGTCAACACCAACGATGTGGGCACGGTGGTCAATCCGGCGGGCGCCCAGGGCCAGCTCGACGGGGGCGCCCTGATGGGAGTGGGCTACGCCTTGATGGAGGATTTCCAGGTCGAGGGCGGCCAGCCGGTCAACCCCAACTGGCTCGACTACAAGTTCCCCACCACGCAGGACATGCCCGAGCTGGAGGCCATCCTGGTCGAGACGGAGAACCCCTCCGGCCCTTACGGGGCCAAGGGCCTGGGCGAGATGGTGCAGCTGGCCACCGAGCCCGCCATCGCCAACGCCGTCTACGACGCCGTGGGGGTGCGCATCGCGACCCTTCCCATCACGCCGGAGAAGGTCCTCAACGCCCTCAGGGAGAAGGAGGGGAAAGTCTAGCCCCGATCCGCCACCGCAGGGGGGGGGATGCGCCGCATCCGGAAGGAGGAGTTCCGTGTTGTTCCAGCATGTGCCCGTGACCACGGTCGCCGACGCCCTGGCAGCCATGAAGCAGCATGGCGAAGGGGGGAAGGTCTACGCGGGGGGGGTTGCCCTCTCCATCCTCATGAAGTCCCGGATCTACCAGCCCAAGGCCCTCATCGACATCGCCCGGGTGAAGGAGCTGTCCTTCATCGAGGGAACCCCGGACGGCGGCCTGCGCATCGGCGCGGGCACCGTCCACCGGCTGGTCGAGACCTCCCCCCTCGTCCGGGAGCGCTTCCCCCTCCTCGCCGAGGTCTTCCACAACGTGGCCACCGTCCGCATCCGCAACCAGGGGACCATCGGGGGGAACATCTGCTTCGCCGAGCCTGCCTCGGACCCCCCTGCCGCTCTCCTCGTCCTGGACGCCCGGATGAAGGCCAGGCGGGTGGACGGGAGGGAGCGGATCATCCCCGCCGGGGAATTCTGGACCGGCTACTACGAGTGCGCCCTCGGGCCGGACGAACTCCTGACCGAGATCGAGATCGACCCCCTGCCGCCGGGCTTCCGCACGGCCTGCACCCGCTTCACCACCCGCTCCAAGGAGGACAAGCCCTGCATCTCCATCTCGGCGGCGGTGGCGGCCGAGGCGGACGGGCGCACCTGCCGGCAGGTGCGGGTCGGCCTGGGCGGGGTGGAGGCGATCTTCCGCCGCCTGGGCGCCGTGGAGGAGGGGCTTGCGGGCAAGGAACTCACGCGGCAGGCGATTGACGGCGTCCTCGCGGGGGCGCTGGGCGATCTCGACCCCCTCACCGACATCCGCGCCAGCGATTCCTACCGCCGCCAGGTGACCCCCGTGTTCATCCGGCGGACCATCGAGAAGGCGCTGGGCCGGGCCTCCTAAGAGGAGGCCCCGGTCCCGGGCGCCCGTTCGAGCCCCGCCAATGCGTCCATCACCCGGCGCGTCACCTCCTCGCGCGCGTTCCGGCCCCGCTGCGCCGGCGGGGAGATGGGCGGCGCCACCCGGAGGATGAGCCAGGGAGAGTCCGAGAGCGCCTCGGGCCAGCTGAACAGGGTGTTCGATCCCGCCACGTAGACGGGCAGCACGGGGGCGGCGCTCATGGAGGCGAGGGTCCCCACCCCCGCCTTCATCTCATCCCCCATCTTCTCGACGATCCCTCCCTCCGGGAAGACCGCCACGGCCCCCCCCAGGCGGAGCAGCCGGAGCGCCGTGCGGAAGGTGCTGCCCCGCGCCGTGTCTCTGTCGACGGGAAACGCCCCGAAGAAGCGGATGGCGGGCCGCAGGATGGGCTGCTCGAACAGCTCGCTCTTCGCCATGTAGTAGAGGGCGCGGGGCAGGAAAGCGCTCAGGATGACGGGGTCGAGGTAGCTGCGGTGGGTGGGCGCCACGATGAGGGGTCCCTGGCGGGGGACGTGCTCGAGCCCCGTCACCTCCGCTCCCCCGTAGGCGAGCCGGAAGAACCCCGATACCAGGGCCTTGAGCCAGCCAGGCTGGTGGCCGGGTGGAAGCCGGTTTTCCTCCCTATCCGCCATGCCGACCTCCGCGCGTCCTCACTCGTAGAGCTCGGCCAAGTCCACCGTCCGCCCCTCCCGGGCGGAGACGGTGATGCCCTCGAGCACGGCGCTGGCCCGCAGCCCCGCCGCGCCGTCCACCTCGGGGGGCCGGTTCCCGCGGATGGCGGCGGCGAACTCGGCCTGCTCGTCCGCCAGCGGATGGGTCACGGGGTCCCCCTCGACGGCGTAGCGCGTGGTCTTGGGGCGCTTGGCCCCCTTGCGGTGAAAGGCGAGGACGGTTCCCTCGTTCTCGGCCCAGGCGTTGGCTTCGGTGCCGTGGAGCCGGACGTAATAGACCTTGGGGGTGAGCATGTTGGTGCCGAGGTAGCCGACCAGCCCGCTCTCGAACTCGAGCAGGACGCCCGTCACGTCGTCCAGGGGCGTTCTCGGGTGGACGGAACGGCTCAGCGCGGCGAGGCGCTTCGCCGGCCCGAGGAGGTACTGGAGGGTGTCGGCGTGGTGGACGCCCAGCCCCGTCATGCTCCCGGCCGGGCTCTCGCTGGGGCTCGCCCGCCAGCTGGAGAGGTCCAGGCGGAAGCCGAAATCGTAGGAGAAGTTCGCCTCCGCCTGGACGATCTGGCCGAGCCTGCCCGCCTCGATGAGGCGCTTGAGCTCGCGGTGGGCGGGCTGGTAGCGGCGCTGGTGGCCGACCGCCAGGCGGACGCCGGACCGCTCACAGGCGGCGATGGCCCGCTGCCCGTCGGGGACGTGGAGCACGAAGGGCTTCTCGACGAAGACGTGCTTTCCGGCCGAGGCCGCCTCCTCGACGAGCTTGGGGTGGGTCGAGTGAGGGGTGGCCAGGATGAGGGCCTCGATCTCCGGGTCGCGGAGGACGGCCTCCCAACTTTCCATGGGGCGGCAGCCGTGCTCGGCGGCGAAGGCGGCCCGCTTCCCGGGCGTCCGGGCGAAGCAGGCGGTCACCTGGAGGTTCTCCACCCTCCGGGCGGCCTTGGCGTGCTCGCCTCCCCACCAGCCCAGGCCGACGATGCAGGTGCGGACGGGTCCATGCTTCATGGGTCGGGTCCTTTCATGGCACGAGGCCCGCGGCGCAATGGCCTCACCTGCTTCGTTCTCCCTGGGGGGAGGTTGGGCTCCCCGCCGCAGCGGGCTCCCCGGCCCCCAGCGTCTCGCGATGGGCCTTCCCGAACGCCATGATGACGTCCTCGGCGGTGATGATGCCGAGCAGGCGGGTGGGGTCCTCCCGGCTGACGACGGGCAGGCGCGAGATATGCCGCGAGCCGAGCTTGGCCATGACGGAGTCGAGAGACTGGTCCGGGTGGGCGTGGAGGATGTATTTCCTCGTGGCGATTTCGACGAGCGGAACGTCCAGGTTCTCTTTCGCCCGGGCCTGGTCGAAGTCGTAGTGGCTCACCATCCCGAGGAGCTTCCCGGCGGCGTCCACCACCGGGAAACCGCTGAAGGGGAGATCCTGGGCGCGCGCAATCGCCTCCCGGACGGTCATGCCCTCGGGCAGGGTGACGACGTCCGTCACCATCGCGTCGGAGACGTGGATCTCATGGAGCAGGTGCTCGGTCTCGTGGTCCGGCAGGGCGACGCCGTCCTGGGCGGACAGGGCGGGGTAGATGGATTGGGGCTGGAGCCGCTTGGCGATCGCGAAGGCCGCGGCGTTGGCCACCATGAGGGCGAGGATGATGTTGTAGTCCTGGGTGAGCTCGAAGATGATGAGGACCGAGGTCATCGGCGTGCGGATGACGGCGGCGAAGGCGGCCCCCATCCCCACGAGCGCGAAGCCGCCCGGCTGCGCGATGAGGCCCGGCATCAGGAAGTTGGCGGTCTCGGCCACCAGCCCCCCCGAGACGGCCCCCAGGCAGAGGACGGGGAAGAAGACGCCGCCCGCCGATCCGGTCCCGTAGGAGGCGGCGGTCGAGACCAGCTTGAAGACGAGCAGGACGGCGAGGAAGCCCATGGTGTAGCCGTTCGCCAGGGCCTTGTTCAGGGCCGGGTAGCCCGCTCCCAGCACTTCGGGGACCGCCAGGGCCATGAGGCCGACAAGCAGCCCTCCCAGCCCGGTCGCCAGGACGGAGGCCCAGCCCGTCAGCTTCTTCCAATGGCGGCGGATGCAGAGGAGGGTCCGCACGAAGGCGACGCCGGCCAGGGCGCTGGCCACGCCCACCAGGGCGTACAGGAAGAGCTCCCAGGGGCTCCCCAGGGAGTAGTGGGGGACGGAGAAAGTGGGGTGATCGCCCAGCAGGGCGCGCGCCACCACGGCCGCCGAGACCGAGGCCAGGACGATGGAGCCCAGCACGCGGGCGTTCAGGTCGCCCACGAGCTCTTCGAGGGTGAAGGTGACGGCGGCGATGGGGGTGTTGAAGGCGGCCGCCAGGCCCGCCGCCGCGCCCACGGGCACCAGGGCCTGGACGCGCTCCCGGCGCATGGAGAGCAGCCGGCCGATCGAGCTGGCGAGCCCGCCGCAGATCTGGACGGTGGGGCCCTCCCGCCCCAGGCTGGAGCCCGAGCCGATGTTCAGGGCGCCGATGACGAACTTCCCGGCCCATGCCCGCGCGGGGATGTAGCCGTTGTTGGCGACGTAGGCGATCTTGGTCTGGGGAATGCCGCTTCCCCGGGCCTGGGGCGCGAAATACTTGAGGAGGATGGCCGAGGCCAGGGCGCGCCCCGCCGGGATGAGGGGGAGGAGATACCAGGGATGGGGCGTTTCGGTCGCGATGCGGGCGCCGAGGAGAGAGACCTGCACCGCTTCAATGGTCTTGTGGAAGCCCACCCCCACGAGGCCGGCCAGGAGGCCCACGAGTATGGTGACGACGTAGAAGATCCCTTCTGCGGCGAAGCCGAAGCGCATCAGCCAGCCGAGGATCCGGATCCGCAGGCTTTTCCAATTCATGCGTGACGGCTCATTCTGTTCCCCGGAGCGCCCGCCGGGCGGCGAGCCGGGCCCGGCGCGGCGGCCTCAGCGCGCCACGGGGCGGTATGGGGGAACGGGCGGAAACCGGGAGGGGTCCAGGCCTTCCTGGCGGAGGCGCTCCGCGTACCAGCGGGGCTCGATTCCGTTCGTGCGGGGGTCCATCGCGGCCATCTCGCAGAAGATCTCGATGCGGTGCCCGTCGGGGTCGCAGAAGTAGAGCGCGCGGTTCTCGCCCCAGGTGCCGTCCCCCTCGGGATGGGTGGGGCTGTGGACCAAGGGGCCGCGCACGATGGCGATGCCGTTCTCGCGGAGCCAGGCCTCCCAGGCGTCGAACTCGGCCCGGTCCCGGACGCGGAGG
>JACPCT010000255.1 GCA_016184445.1 Candidatus Tectimicrobiota bacterium
CACCCGCTCCTCGATGAAGCGGCGGGCGTCGGCCGGCGTGGAGCCCCGGTCGGCCGCCATCTGGGTGTAGTAGGGGCTCAGGCGCAGGGCGGGGAGTCCGTCGTCGTTCAGCACGACTTCGTAGTCCTCCCCCCGCCGGATGACCGTCACGTCCGGCACCACCACCTCCACCCGCTGCTCGGTGAAGCGCTCCCCCGGCCGGGGGTGGAGCGCCCGGATGAGGCGGACGGCCGCCTGGATCTCCTCCGCCTCCACCCCCAGCTGGCGGGCCAGGCGGGGGTGATGGCGCTCCTCCAGCATTTCGAGGTGGCTGTGGACGAGCCGAAGGGCCAGGTCGAGGGCCCCAGGCTCGGCCAGGCCGTCGCGCTCGAGGCTCCGGAGCTGAAGGAGCAGGCATTCGCGCAGGTCCCGCGCGCCCACGCCGGGCGGGTCGAACTCCTGGACGAGGGAGAGCGCCCGGCCGGCCTCCTGGGGCCCGAACCCCTCCAGGGCGGCGAGCTCCTGGGGGTCGGCCTGGAGGTAGCCCGCTTCGTCCAGGTTCCCCACGATCTGCCCCGCGACGCGCCGCACGGGGCCGGGCGCCGCGCTGAGCTGAAGCTGCCACTCCAGATGCTCGCGCAGGGTTTCGGGCTGCGAGAGGGTCTGCTCGTAGGAGGGGAAATCCTCCTCGCCGGGGGGCGGCCCCGCCTGGGCCCGCAGGCCGTAGTCGTCCTGGACGATGTTCTCCCAATCGATCTCGACCTCGCCCCGCTCGTCGGTCTCGGTGGAGGGAACCTCGTCCGGGGCCTCGGGCATCTCGCCGTCGGCCACCTCCTTCACCTCCTCGAGCGCCTCCTCGAGGACGGGGTTCTCCAGCAGTTCCTGGTGGACCGCCTGCTGGAGCTCCAGGCGCGTCATGGGCAGCAGGCTGATGGCCTGCTGGAGCATGACGGTCATGACCAGCCGCTGTTCGGTCCTTAGGGTCAGGCGTGGCTGCAGGGCCATGGCCGGAATCGCACCGCCTAGAGGCGGAAGCTCTCTCCCAGATAAATGCCGCGGGCGCGTTCGCTGGAGGCGATCTTCTGGGGATCGCCCGACTCCAGAATCTTCCCCTCGCTGATGACGTAGGCGCGGTCGGCCACCTGAAGGGCCTCGCGCACGTTGTGGTCGGTGAGGAGGACGCCGATGCCCCGCTCCTTCAGCCCCCGGACGATGTTCTGGATGTCGTTGACCACGATGGGGTCGATGCCGGCGAACGGCTCATCGAGGAGGATGTAGGTGGGCGATGTGGCCAGGGCGCGGGCGATCTCCACCCGCCGCCGCTCCCCGCCGGAGAGGGTGAAGCCCTTGGACTTGCGGATGTGGGCGATGTTCAGGTCGGTGAGCAGCTCCTGGGCCCTCTCCCGGCGGCTGGCCTGGGTGCCGGGCATCAGCTCCAGGACGGCGAGGATGTTCTCCTCGACCGAGAGCCGCCGGAAGACGGAGGCCTCCTGCGGGAGGTAGCTCACCCCCATCCGCGCCCTCTTGTACATCGGGATGCCCGTGATGGCCTCCTGGTCGAGGATCACCTCCCCCCCCTCGGGTACGATGAGGCCCACGATCATGTAGAAGATCGTCGTCTTGCCGGCGCCGTTGGGGCCCAGGAGGCCCACGATCTCCCCGGGCCGGACCTCCAGGTCCACCCCGTCCACGACGCGCCGCCCCGAGAAGATCTTCACGAGGCTCCGCGCGGCGAGGGTCCGCTCGCCACGGCCGTTGCCGGCGGCGGAAGTCAGGGGGGAGGTGTCACCTCTGCGGCGGAGCATTGGGTCCTTTCGCTTGTGGGCGCCGGCCGTGGGAAGCGCCGGGAGAGGAGCCCGCGGGACGCTCCTCGTCCGGGTAGAGGGTCACGTTCACCCGGCGGCTCGCGGTTCCGTGGACGACCGTGCGGTCTTCCTTGAGGAACAATTCGATCTTGTCCCCGATCACCAGGTTTTGGCCCTCCCAGGCCCGCGGGTTGACCGTGAGGACGCCGATGCCCGTCTCCTCGCTGTAGTCGAGCCGCCCGCCCGAGGCGAATTTCGTCTTGTTCTGGTTGACCAGGACGTGGCCGATGGCCACGATCCGCTCCACCGACCCGCCGGCGTCCTCCCCGTCCTGTCCGCCCCCCCCCGCGCCGGGCCGGGAGGCGCGCCTTGAGGCGGGGGACGGCGCGGCCGCGGAGGGCGGACCCACCACGCCGTCCGCCTCCTTCTCCTTTTTCTTGATGTACACCTCCAGGCGGTCGGACTCTATCGAGAGCTCGCCCTGGACCGCCTTCACCTTGCCGAGGAAGATGACGAGGTTCTTCTGGTTGTAGGCCTCCATGCGGTCGGAGGTGATGTGAATCGGCTCCTTCTTCTTCTCTTCTCCGGCGGCGGGCGGGCGGGCCGGGCCCGGGGCGGGGGCGCCCTCGGCGGCGCCCGCCGCGAGGGCGAGGGCGGCCGCGAGGAAGAGGGCCAGGGGGTTCACGGTGTTTTCCCTCCGGTGGCGGCCTGGGGGGGAGCCTCCTTGCCCGGGGCCGGGGCGCCCGGGCGCTGGGCGGGTGCGGGGCGGTTCTCGGTGCCGGTGATGACGGCCCGCACCTTCTCGTTAAGGAAGTAGCGGCCCTCCTCGGTGTTGCCGTTCAGGCCGACCCCGGTCAGGCGGAAGGTTTCCCCCTCGAGAACGATGGGGGACTCGGTGGCCACGAGGTGCTCCTTGGGGTTGTAGTGCAGGGCGTCGGTCCGCATGGAGACGCCGTCGGAGGTGCGGATGAGCACGTTCCCCGTGAGGATGATGTTCCGGCTCTGGTTCCCCAGCACGCCCCGCTCGGCGGTGATGTCGGTCGGCTTCCCCTCGCGGGAGTAGAGCCGCATCTTGAGGGTCTGGAGGTGGGTTTCATCCTTCTTGCGGTAGACCAGGGCGGTGTCCGCCCACATCTCCCATTCCATTCGGCCCTTGCTGTTCTGCACCATGTGGGCCTTGTCGATGCGGAGGTCCGCCTCCGTCCCCAGGACGGAGATCCCCCCCACCGAGGCCTGGAGCCCCGAGGTGCGGATGAGGTAGAAGGCCATGGTCCCCCCCAGGAGGACCACCACCGCCAGGAGGGACCATCTCAGGGTGCGCTGGGAAACCATCGGGACTTCTTCCCCCGCATGAACACCGGCCGGGCAGCCGGTGTATTTTCCACAGACAAGGAACGGGAATGACCCTCAACCATGCAAATTTAATGCCGCCAACAGGATGCCATACGCCCGGAGGGGTGTAAAGGGAAAACCCGGCGGGGGCGCGAATTACACCCGCGCGATCTCCACCCGCCTCCGCCCCGCCCCGAGGACCTCGATCCGCACCAGGGTCCGGACGGGATAGCGGGCCGGATCGAGCCGGTTCGGCCACTCGACGAGGGTGACCCCCTCCCCCATCCACTCCTCCAGGCCCAGGTCGAGGGGGTCGGTCTCCCGAGGAAGCCGGTACAGATCCGCGTGAAGGATGGGGGGGGCCGTCGGATGATGCTGGAAGAAGACGAAGGTGGGGCTGCGGACCGCCCTTCCCTCCCCGCCCGGCAGGGCCCGGATGAGGCCCCGGGCGAAGACGCTCTTTCCCGCCCCGAGGTCCCCGTAGAGCAGCACTACCTCGCCGGGCCGGAGGGTTGAGGCGAGTTCCGCCCCCAGGCGCTCGGTCTCCTCCGGGGATGCGGTTTCCACGGCCCGGGGGCTCAGCGCGGCTTCTCCTCCGCCTTGGCGAGGATGCGCTTCCGCGCCCGGGGAATCAGGGGGAGCAGGTCGGTCGCCGTGACGCCCGACTCGCCCAGCTCCGCAGCGGCGAGGTCGCCCGCGAGGCCGTGGAGATAGACCCCGGCGACCAGGGCCGCCTCGGCGGCCAGCCCCTGGGCCAGCAGGCCCCCCACCACCCCCGAGAGGACGTCCCCCGTCCCGGCGGTCGCGAGGGCCGGGTTCCCCGTCGGGTTGATCCAGGCCTCCCCCTCCGGCGTGGCGACGACGGTGCCCCAGCCCTTCAGCGCCAGGTGGACCTGGTGGCGGGTGGCGAAGGTGATGGCCGTGTTGATCCGGTCCGCCTGCGCCTCCTGGGCCGAGAGGCCGGCCAGGCGGGCCATCTCCCCCGGGTGGGGGGTGAGAAGGAGGTCCGGCCGGGGCCCGTCCAGGACGGTCAGGTCCTGGGAGAGCGCGTTCAGCCCATCCGCGTCGAGAAGGAGGGGCCGCTCCACGTGCTGGATGAGCCGCTGGACGAGCTCCACCGTCCGGGGATGGGTGGAGATGCCGGGCCCCACCACCAGGGCGTTCATCCCCGCCGCCTTCTCCAGGATGAGCTCGAAGCCCGCCGGGTCGAGCACGCTGCCTCCGCCGGCGGGGAGCGGCAGGCACATGACCTCGGGCGGCCCCGCCTCCACGGCGTAGGCCAAGGGCTCCGGGACCGCCAGGGTCACCCGCCCGGCGCCCGCGCGCAGGGCCGACTGCGCGGCCATGAGGGCGGCCCCCATCATGCCCGGCGAGCCCGCCACGAGGAGGAGCTGGCCGGCGTCCCCCTTGTGGGCGTCCCGCCGCCTGCGGGGCAGGAGGCCGGCCACGTCGAGGGCGTCCGTGAGGCGCAGGGGAATCCCCTCCTCCAGGACGCAGGCCTCGGGAATCCCGATGTCGAGCAGCACCACCTCCCCGACGTGTTCGGCCGCGGGCATGAGCAGGTGGCCGCGCTTGAGGAGGGCGAAGGTCAGGGTGAGCCGGGCCCTGAGGTGGGGGGGCTCGGCGTGGCCCGTGGTCGCGTCGATGCCGGAGGGGATGTCCACCGCGGCGATCGGGGTCTGGCCCTGGGAGAGGGCCTCCAGGGCTTCGCCCACGAGCCCCCGGGCGGGAGGGGTGAAGCCGGTGCCCAGGATGGCGTCCACGGCGAGGTCGCTCTCCGCGGCCGCCTCGCGGAGACGGTGGGCCTCGCCCGGGGCGACGCCCGCGATGGAGGCGTCCATCTTCCGCAGCACGTTGAGGAAGACGGCGGGGTCGCCCGAGGCCTCCTCGGGCGGAAAGAGCGTCAGCACCCGCACCTGGGCCCCCCGGTTGAGGAGGTAGCGGGCGATGACGAAGCCGTCCCCGCCGTTGTTCCCCTTGCCGCAGACGACGAGGACGCGCAGGCCGGGGCGGCCGAAGCGCTCCCAGATGGCTCCCGCGGCGCGGGCGCCCGCCGTCTCCATCAGGCAGGCCGAGGGGATCTCGAACTCCTCGATGGCCCGCGTGTCCACCCGGGCCATCTCACGGGCCGTCGCCACGGGGAGGGCCACGGCTCAGCCCCTCCCCGCGCGCTCGATGAGCTCGGCCATCTCGCGGACGGCGCGCTCGAAGCCCGCGAAGACGG
>JACPCT010000256.1 GCA_016184445.1 Candidatus Tectimicrobiota bacterium
GGGAGGGAGAGGCCGAGTTCAAGGGGCGGGTCCCCGAGGTCCGGGACCAGGTCATCCTCGCCCTGAGCAGCAAGACGTTCCAGCAGCTGCAGGGAGGGGCCGGCAAGCAGGTGTTGCGCGAGGAACTGACCGCCAGGATGAATACCATCCTGAAGACCGCCAAGATCAAGAGCATTTACTTCACGGAGTTCGTGGTCCAGTAGGCGGCGCGGCCGCCGGGCGTTCGTCGAGGTGGAGCGATGAATCAGATCCTGTCGCAAGAGGAAGTGGATGCTCTGCTTCAGGGCGTGACCGAAGGCGAGATCGACACGGCCGCCGGCGATGTCGCCCAGGCGGGGGAGGGGGTCGTCCCCTACGACCTGACCAGCCAGGAGCGGATCATCCGCGGCCGGATGCCCACCCTGGAAATCATCCACCAGCGCTTCAGCCGCCTGTTCCGGAGCGCCATCAGCGCCATGCTCCGCCGGGTGGTGGACGTGGCCCTGGTGAGCACGGACATGATCAAGTTCGGCGAGTTCCTCAAGACGCTCCCCGTGCCCACCAGCCTCCACATCTACAAGATGGAGCCCCTGCGCGGCTTCGCCCTGCTGGTCTTGGAGACCAAGCTGGTCTTCTCCCTCATCGACGTCCTCTTCGGGGGGACGGCCCGGACCCAAGTCAAGGTCGAGGGGCGGGATTTCACCCCCATCGAGACCTACATCATCAAGCGCATCGTGCTGAAGCTTCTCGATGAGCTGCGCACGGCCTGGCGCCCGGTGCACGAGCTCAACATCGAGTACTCGCGCTCCGAGGTGAACCCGCAGTTCGCCGGGATCGTGCCGCCGAGCGACCTCGTGGTCGTGGTCACCTTCGAGATGGAAATCGAGGACCAGCAGGCGAACCTTTCTTTCTGCATCCCGTACTCCATGATCGAGCCCATCCGGGCCAAGCTCCACGCGGGCTTCCAGTCCGACCGCCTCGAGGTGGACCAGGTCTGGCTGAGCCGCCTCCAGGAGCGGATCATGGATTCGGAGGTCAACCTCATCTCCACCCTCGGGAAGGCGAAGATCAAGGCGGGGGACCTGGTGCGGCTCCGGCCGGGCGACATCATCCCCCTGGAGACGGATGAGGCGGACGAGATCGACATCATGGTGGAAGGGGTGGTCAAGTTCCGGGGCAGGCCCGGGGCCCTTAAGGGGCAAGCGGCCATTGAGGTGAGCTCCCTGGTGGCCCCCACGAACACCTGAGCTGGCGGGCGGAGGCGCGGCGCTATGGCGATGGGCGATCGTCTGGATCTGGGCGTACTGGACGAGGAAGCGGACCGGAAGGACCGCTCCTTCGAGGAGATCCAGGAGCAGCGGCCGCAGATTCCGCCGGAGCTCGACTTCATCCGCGACATCCCCATGCGGGTGTCGGTGGAGCTCGCCCGGACGAGCATCCTGGTGAAGGACCTCATCCGCCTCTCGTCCAACCAGGTGATGGAGATGGACAAGCTGGTCGGCGAGCCCCTGGAGATATTCATCAACGACCAGCTGGTGGCCCGGGGCGAGGTCGTGGTCATCAACGACAAGTTCGGCATCCGTCTCACGGATATCGTCAGCTCGATGGAGAACTCCGGCCAGCAGCGCTGATCGGCGCGAATCGGGCTCCGGTGCCGCGTCCTCGGGGCGGGCCCGGGGCAGGGTCCTCCCGCCCAGGGGAATCGGAGGGAAGGGCATATGAACGAAACGGGTGGCAAGGAACTGGATCCGGGCGTGGACCCGGGCATGCCGGGCATGGAAGCGGACCCCAGCGCCATGATGGCGACCATGGGGGCGGGGGAGGGCGAGTCCGGCTGGACGGGCGAGAGCGGCGGCGGCGGGCTGGCGGCGGCGGCCGACGAGGCCGGCCCGATCAACATCGACCTCATCATGGACCTCCCCCTCCAGGTGGTGGTCGAGCTCGGCCGCACGACGATGCTCATCAACGACCTCCTGCAGCTCGGCCAGGGCTCCGTCATAGAGCTGAACAAGCAGGTGGGCGAGCCGCTCGACATCCTGGTGAACGGCAAGCTCGTCGCCCGGGGCGAGGTGGTGGTTGTCCGCGATAAGTTCGGCATCCGCATCACCGACGTCATCAGTCCCATCGAGCGCATCAAGCAGCTGGCTTAGGCCCCGCCCGGTGAGGGTCAGGCCCTCCTCCGGGCGGCGGCGTTGGTTTTTTCTGCCGTCGGTTTTCCCATCAAAATCGCTTATTTTATCCCCCATCATAACGCCAATTTTATGACTTTCGCGGGAGGTGACGGAGTCGAATTCCCACCCGTATTTATCCCCCTGAGCGAGAAACGCGATTTCGTCTGAATGGAAATTGTCATGTAACACATTGATATATTGTGTAAACAATGCAATTATCCTAAAGCAAATTTCCCATCAACGCTCTCGGCTGGGATTCCCCCTCCTGGTACGGACCTTGCTTTTCTCATCCCGCAGGGTAGCCCTGGATTCACAGAAATGCCCGGCTGACGCGGCTTTTGGAGAAACGCCATGGAGCGAATCGTCGGAAAATTGGCGATAGGGGATGGCGCCAGTTACCTCCCGCGGCGTGGCCGCTGGGGGAGGCGCTTGCTCTGGACTGGGCTCGTGGTCCTTCTGGGATGGGGGGTTGGGCGGGCCGAGGCGGTCTCACCGGTCCTCCAGAAGGTGTTCGTCTACGCCGGCGAGGATCGCATCCGTCTGGTGGCCCTCTTCGACAAGCCGCTGCGCCAGTCCGCCCCTCAGCCCTTGCCCGAGGGCGATGGACTCGCCTTCTTCTTGGAGGGCGCCCGCGGCGGTAGGGAACTGCGCCACTTCGTGGTGGGCCAGGGGGGATACCGGCGGGTCGAGGCCGAGGAGCGGCAGGACGGCCTGCGCCTGACCGTCCGAGGCGAGCAGCCTCTCGCCCACCTCAAATCCCGCCTGGGCGTGACGGCCAGCGGGAGCGCCCTCACCCTCACCCTTCCCTCCCTGGCCGGAGCGAACCTCCAGCCCACCAGCGGGAGGAAGAAGGGCCGCGAGACGGATCTTCCCCCTGTTTCCGGCGCGCGCGCGGCGGCCTCGAAATCCTTCCTTCCCCTGGACACGGCGGTCTCCTCTCCCCCCGAGGGGAAGGTGAGGGAGGCCCGCCGGGAGCCCCTGACCCCCGAGAGCATCCTGCGCCAATCCCTCACGGCCGGGGCGGTCTGGCCTGCGCCTTCCGCTGAGGCCCGGCCGGCGGCCCCGCGGGCGGCTGCCGGCCCGCCGGTCCCCTTCGGGCCGAACGAGGCGGAGGCGGCCCCGGCCCGCTCCAAGCTCCTGACGCCAGCCGACCTGGGCGCCGGAGCGCCGAGTCTCACGGGCCTCATGGTGCAGATGGCGGCGGCGCTGGGCGGGCTGCTCGCTCTCCTGCTGGGCGGGCTGGCGGCGTTCAAGAAGTGGGGCGCCGGGGCGGCGGACCGCCTGGGCGCGGGCGGGAAGGTGGTGCGCACCCTCCATCGCGTCTACCTCGCCCCCAAGCAATCCATCGCCCTGGTCGAGGTGGCGGGCGAGATCCTCGTCATCGGGGTCAGCGGCCAGAGCATCTCGATGCTGACCAAGATCGAGAACCAGGCCGCCCTCGCCAAGCTCCGCAGCGGCGGCGAGGCCTCCTTCGTCGAGCAGCTGGCCCGGCTCATGGGAGGGAAGGAGAAGTCCCCGGCCCTTCCCGCGGCCCCCGAGACGGCGGCACCCGCCCCTTCCATCGCCGCCCTCAAGGCCTACGCCGAGAGCATCGCGGCCAGGGAGACAGGCCGCCCCAAGGAGACCGTCCATCCCAAGGGGGCTGACCACCCCAAGCAAAACAGCCAGGCCGCCGCCCGCCCGGCAAGGGCCCTGGCCGAAGCTCCGGCCAGGCCGGCCAGCGGCATCCCGCTAAGCTTGAATCAGGAAAGCGGCGGCATGAAAGCGGTCGCCCGGCTCCGCGAGCGCCTGGGGCGCGTCCCCCCCCAATGGACGGCCAGCGGAGCCGTCTCGTGAGCCGGCGGATCCTCCTTTTCATTATCGTCGGGGCCGCTCTGGCGTCCCCGCTCCTTCTCCCGGGCGGGGCGCGGGCCCAGGGGAGCCCCCTTGTGCTGCCCCAGGTGCAGCTGGGCTTCGGCGCCCCCACCACCCCGGCCGAGGTGGCGACCGGGCTCCAGATCCTGGCGCTCCTCACGGTGCTGACGCTGGCCCCCTCGATCCTGGTCATGACGACCTCCTTCACCCGGATCGTGATCGTACTGGCGTTCATGCGGCAGGCGCTCGGCATGCAGCAGACGCCCCCCAACCCCGTGCTCATCGGGATGGCGCTCTTCCTGACCTTCTTCTCCATGGCGCCCGTGGGGACCCGCATCCACAGGGAGGCGCTCCAGCCCTACCTGAGCGATCAGATCGACTACCTGACCGCCCTCCGCCGCGCGGAGGCCCCCCTCCGCAAGTTCATGCTCCACCAAACGCGGGAAAAGGACCTGGCGCTCTTCGTCCGCCTCTCCCGGCAGGAGCGGCCCGCCACCCCGGCGGACGTTCCGATCACGACCATCATCCCGGCGTTCCTGATCAGCGAGCTCAAGACGGCCTTCCAGATCGGCTTCATGCTCTTCATCCCGTTCCTGATCGTGGACATGGTGATCGCCTCGGTGCTGCTCTCGCTCGGGATGATGATGCTGCCGCCCATCCTCATCTCGCTGCCCTTCAAGCTGATGCTGTTCGTCATGGTGGACGGCTGGGCCCTGCTCGTGGGCTCCCTCATGCAGAGCTTCACCTGAGCGCGAGGAGGACTCATGGGTCCCGATACCGTTTTGACGCTGGTCCAGACCGCCCTCGAGATGATGCTCAAGCTGTCGGGCCCCATCCTCGTGGGCGGGCTGATCGTGGGCATCCTGGTGGGCATCATCCAGGCGGTGACCCAGATCCAGGAGATGACGCTGACGTTCATCCCCAAGATCCTGGTGACGGTGATCATCACCCTGGTCGCTTTCCCCTGGATGCTTCATCTGATGATGGATTACACGACCAACCTGTTCCAGGCCATCCCGAAGCTCGTCCGGTAGGAGTAGGGGCGTGGAGTACCTGGGCGTCGGCACCGTCGAGTTCGAGCGCTTCGCCCTGATCATGGCGCGGGTGGGCTCCATGCTGTTCTCCGCCCCTCTGATCGGCTCCCCGGCGGTGCCTCCGGCGGTGAAGGTCTCCCTCGCGGCGGCCGTGAGCCTGGCCCTCTTCCCCACGGTGGGGGCGACGGTCCTGCTCAAGGAGGTGCCCTTCTACCAGCTCGCCGGGCTGGCCCTGGGGGAGCTGATGCTGGGCCTGGCGGTCGGCCTCCTGGCGCGCCTGTTCCTCGCGGCCATGGAG
>JACPCT010000257.1 GCA_016184445.1 Candidatus Tectimicrobiota bacterium
TGCGGCCCGGCTCAGGCGGGCGGCGACCGTTCTCCATCCGTATCTCCAGAGGAGAGGCTGCATGCGATTCTCCGTTGCGGCGGGCGACGGGTGGTCACAAGGGACCGACGCGCTCATCCTTCTTGTTCCCGAGAAATCCAAGAACGCCCGGCTGGAAAAGGCCCTCGCCCTCTCCGCCCTCGCGAAGCGCGGTGTCTTCGAGGGCAAGCGGGACCAGGTGTACGCCCTCCGGCTCCCACGCCGGGCCGCCGGGCGCCAGCCCGAGGTGGTGGTGCTGGCTGGGCTCGGCAAGGCCGGTGAGGCGACCCAGGAGACGGTCCGCCGCGCGTGCGGCTCGGCCGGCCGCAAGGCGCGCGGCGAGGGCGCCCGCAGCCTGGCGGTCGCCTTGGAGGGCGCGGCGGACGGCGGCCTCGGGGCCGGGGAGGCGGCCCGGGCGGCGGCGGAGGGGCTCGAACTCGGCCTCTACCGGATGGAGCGCTTCAAGGGCGCGAAGGGCCGCGAGAAGCTCGCCGGAGAGCGCGTGGACCGGGCCGTCCTCTGCGGCGGCAAGGCCTCCCAGGAGGCGATCCGCCGGGGGCTCAGGCTTGGCCAGGCCCTCGCCGAGGGGACGGCGGTGGCGCGCGACCTGGTGAACACCCCGAGCAACGAGAAGCGCCCCCCCGGCCTCGCCGCCGAGGTGCGGCGCATCGCCCGGCGGGCGGGGCTCCGCTGCACCATCCTGGACGACCGCCGGCTCCGCCAGCTCAAGATGGGCGCCCTCCTCGCCGTGGCGCGCGGGAGCTCGGCCCCGGCCCGCATGTTCATCCTGGAGCACCGGCCGGGACGCGGCGCCGCGCGGCCCATCGCCTTCGTCGGGAAGGGCGTCACCTTCGACACGGGCGGCATCTCCATCAAGCCGAGCCAGAACCTCGAGCTCATGACCACCGACATGAGCGGGGCGGCGGCGGTGGTGGGGGCCATGGTCTGCGTGGCCCGCCTCAAGCCCCGGGTGCCGGTGGTGGGGGTGGGCGTCCTGGCCGAGAACATGCTGGGCGCGGACGCCACCCGGCCGGGCGACATCGTGCGCGCCATGAGCGGCGCCACCATCGAGATCCACAACACCGACGCCGAGGGCCGCCTCATCCTGGCCGACGCCCTCCACTACACCAAGACGCGCTTCAGGCCCCAGTGCATGATCGACCTGGCCACCCTGACCGGGGCCTGCGTGGTGGCCCTGGGCGAGAGGCTGACCGGCCTCTACGGCACCCACGACGAGCTCCTGGCCCGGGTGAAGCAGCTGGGCGAGGAGACGGGCGACCGCGTCTGGCACATGCCCCTCTACCCCGAGTTCGGCGAGATGATGAAGGGGAAGCTCGCGGACCTCTGCAACATCTCGGGTGCCCGCTACGGCGGGGCCAACACGGCGGCGGCCTTCCTCCAGCACTTCGCCGGGGGCACCCCCTGGGTCCACCTCGACATCGCGGGCCCGGCCCACACCTCGAAAGACGAGCCCTACCGCCCCGCCGGGGGCACCGGCGTGGGCGTGCGCCTCCTGGCCGAGCTGGCCCGCACCTGGACCGGCTTGCCGAAGCAAAAGGGCAGGGCGTTCGGGACGTGAGGGAAGAGGATGAAGAGGTTCCACATGGAACACAAAGCGAAAATGCTGGCGGTGTTCCTAGCCTTGGTTTTTTCCGCCTTCCCCCTTTCTGCGTTTGGCGCTGAGTCGGCTGCTGAATGCCGCGCCCTCGGCGGGCGTTTCAAGGATGGGTCGAAACTCAGTCCAAAAGAGCGGGCTGATATGGGGCTGTGCTACCAGCTTGGAAGAGGTGTTCCACAAGACTATGCGGAAGCGGTCAAGCATTACCGAGCGGCACTAAAGGGAGGCTTTCAACGGGCAGGTCTGTACTTGGGGCACATGCTCGCAACCGGCAAAGGTGTGCCCGAAGATCGCCCGGCAGCGATGGCTTTGTATATTGCGTTGGCCGAACGCGGGGATGCGGATGGACAGTTTCCCCTCGGGATGCACATTGCCACTGATGCCGCAGCGGGATACGGCGATCCGCTTGAGGCCCATATGTGGTTGAATCTCGCTTCCTCTGGCGATTTGCCGGAGCCCCTTCGCCGAATAGCCCGTCGTTCTATTAGCCGTTTGGAAGGAAGGATGACTCCTGCTCAGATTGCGGAGGCGCAACGGCGGGCACGTGAGTGGAAGCCGAAGAAATAGCCTTGCCATTTTCGCAGAAGAGCCCGGCCACGAGGCTAGGTTTCTTTCTTTTGCAGTGACATAGCCGGTCAGATTCTTGTCATTCCGAGCGAAGCGAGGAATCTATACCTCGTGCCACTTACGAAGATTCCTCGGTCGCCAGGCTCCCTCGGAATGACAACCCTCTTTAACACTGCCCGTCCGAGTTCTATGGACGGCATGCTCTATCGAAGGGCGGTTCGCGAACCGCCCCTACAGGTGAAGCATCGGCGTGTTCTTCGTAGGGCCGTTCCATGGAACGCCCCCCCCGTTTCGGTGCTACCTACCCTTGATCGCCGCGGCCCGCGCGAGCACGCGCCCGGCGTGCTTGGCCATGGCCACGTCCACCATCTTCCCCTTGTAGGTCACGGGAGAAGACCTCGTTGAAGATGGGCACCTGCTTGGGGTGGATGGCCGCCTTGCCGGTGTAGCCGATCTGCTTGGCGAGGGCGGCGTCGGCCCGGCAGCCCGCGTCGTCGTTGAGGCGCATGTAGACCCCGTCGGTGGGGTGGGGCAGCGCCGCCGCCCGGGCGTCGGTCAGGGCCTTGCTGCGGGCGTAGAGGAGGGTGACGCCGTCCGGGCTCCAGGTGGCCCCCAGGTCGCGGCAGAGGTCGGCGTCCTCGGCGCTCCCGAAGTTGATGCCCACCACGCGCGGGGCGGCCGCGCACATCTCGTAGCAGTGGACGACCCCCTTGGCGCTCTCGATCTGGAGGATGATGCCGATGCCCCCGGCCTCCAGGCCGCGCTCGCGCTCCAGGCGGGTGAGGAGGGCGTCCGCCGCGCGGGCGTCGGCCGCGCTCTCGGGCTTGGGGAGGAAGATGGCGTCCAGGCCGGGGAGGACGATGGCCTCGAGGTCCTTCTCCAGCAGGCCGGTCCCGGCGGCGTTCACCCGCACCAGGGTGGTGAGGGGGGCGCCGGGGGCCTTCTTGAGCCCGGGGATGGCCTGGGCCACGAGCTCGCGCGCCCTCTCCTTCTGGGCGGGAGCGACCGAGTCCTCCAGGTCGTAGAGGGCGCCGTCGGCTCCCGAGGCCGGGGCCTTGGCGACCATCTTCTCGTTGCTGCCGGGGGTGAAGAGCATCGAGCGGAGCGGGGTGGTGACGAGGGGGCGCGCCATGGGGATTATGACTCCAGATGAGAGAGGTCCATGCCTTCGAGCGCGGCGCGGATGGCGGCGGCGAAGCGGCCCGCCGCCATGCCGTCGTTCGCCCGGTGATCGAACGACATCGAGAGCGTCATGAGGGGGAGGACGCCCACGCCCCCCCCGGGGAGGGCGGCCGCGCGCGGCGCGGCGGCGCCCGTCCCCACGATGGCCACCTCGGGCGGGTTGAGGAGGGGGATGCCCCCCCGCGCCCCCGAGGCGCCGAAGTTGGTGAGGGTGAGGGTGCCCCCCGCCACGTCGCCGGGGGCGAGCTTCCCGGCCCGGGCGCGCGCGCCCAGATCGTCCAGCGCGCGCACGAGCTCGACGAAGCCCATGCGGTCGGCCTCCCGCAGGACGGGCACCACGAGGCCCTCGGGGGTGTCCACGGCGATCCCCAGGTTCACGTAGCGCGCCACGAGGAGGGGCGTTCAGGCGCGCGTGGGCGGGGTCGCGCAGGGCGTGGATGATCGCCAGGGCGAAGAAGGGGGCGTAGCTGAGGGCGTCCCCGTGCCGCTCCCGGAAGCGCTCCTTGTTCGCCTCGCGCCAGGCGGCGATCCGGCTCATGTCCACGTCCATCCAGAGGCTGGCCTGGGGGATGGCGGCGGAGCGCGCGAGGTTCCCGGCGATCCGCTTGCGGAGGCGGCTCAGGGGCTCCCGCCGCTCGCGCGCCTCGCTCGCCTCCGCGAGGGGGCGGAAGAGGAGGGTCACGGCGGGGGCGGCGCCCCCTCCCGCCTGGATGAAGCGCTCCAGGTCGCGCGCCGTCACCCGCCCCCCGGCTCCCGTGCCCGGGAGGCCGATGACCGTCCCGAGGGGAACCCCGTGCCCGGCGGCGATGCGCTGGACGCGGGGGGAGAGCCACCCGCCGGGCTGGCCGGGGACGGCCCTCCGCGCCTGGGCGGCGGGGGGGCGCGCGGGTATCACGGGCGCCCGCCGGGGAGGGAGGGGCGCCACGGGCGCGGTCCAGTCCCCGGCCGGCTGCCTGGGGGGGCCGGAGGGGGCCTCGGGCTGGGCGTCGGGGATCTCCTCCTCCGTCTCCAGGAGGGCGAGCACCTCGCCCACCGGCACGGTGGCGTCCGGGGCGACGAGGACTTCCTTCAGGACGCCGTCCGCCGGGCTCTCCACTTGGAACTCCACCTTGTCGCTCTCGGCGGAGAGGAGGACCTCGCCCTTGGCGACGCGGTCGCCGGCCCCCTTCTTCCACTCGACCACGGTGCTCTCGTGGACGCTGGTGCCCATCCGGGGCATCCGGATGCGGGCGATGGGCATGGCGGGCCTCCTGCTAGAACGCGGCGAGCTCCCGGAGGGCCTCGACGACCTGGGCGGTGCTGGGGAGGTAGGCCTTCTCGAGCGGCGGGCTGAGGGGGACGGGGCACTCGGCGGCGCCCACGCGGCGGATGGGGGCGTCGAGGTGCTCGAAGACCTCCTCCGCGACGACCGCGGCGAACTCGCCCCCCACGCCGCCGCGCTTCCTGGCCTCGTGGAGGATGAGGAGCCTGCCCGTCTTCTTCACGCTCCCGAGGATGGCCTCCTTGTCGTAGGGGCAGAGGGTGCGCAGGTCGATGACCTCGACCGAGACCCCTTCGCCCTCCAAGACCTGCGCGGCCTCCAGGGCCTCGAGGACGGTGGTCCCGAAGGTGAGGAGGGTGAGGTCGCCGCCCTCCCGCAGCAGGCGCGCCTTGCCGAAGGGGACGGTGTAGTCCCCCCCGGGCACGTCGATGCGCAGGGGCGCGGGCAGATCCTCGGGGCGGTAGCTGTAGAACTTCTTGTACTCCAGGAAGATGACCGGGTTGTCGTCCCGGATGGCCTGCTTGAGCATCCCCTTGGCGTCATAGGCGGTGGCCGGGGCGACGATCTTGAGGCCGGGGGTGCCGAAGAACCAGATCTCGGGGTTCTGGCTGTGGTAGGGCCCCCCGCTCACGAGGGCGGCCGCGGGGAGGCGGAAGACGATGGGGACCGGGCCCATGCGCCGGTAGTGGTTCCCGGCGGCGAAGTCCAGGATCATCTTGAGGGTCTCGGTCACGAAGTCGGCGAACTGGTACTCGACGACGGGCCGCATCCCCGCCAGCGCCGCGCCGATGGCGGCGCCCGTGAAGCCCGCCTCGCTCAGGGGGGCGTCCACCACCCGCTCCCGCCCGAAGTGCTGCTGGAAGCCCTTGGTGACGTAGAAGGCGCCCCCGCCCAGGCCGATGTCCTCCCCGACGAGGAAGACCTCCTTGTCCCGCTCCATCTCCTCCCAGAGGGCGGCGCTCAGGGCCTCGCGGTAGGTGATGAGGCTCATTCGGCGAAGACTCCGTCGGCCACCTTGCCGGGGTCGGGGAAGGGGCACTTGAGGGCGGCGTCGCGGGCTTCCTCGGCTTCCTTGCGGGCCCGGGCGTGGGAGGCGGCGATCTCCCCGGGCGTCAGCACCTCGTACTCGACCAGGAACTGGTCGTAGCGCTTGACGGGGTCGCGCTCCTCCTGCCAGAGCTTGAGCGTCTCCATGTCCGCGTAGTCGGAGTAGCGGTCGTAGACCGAGTGCCCGCCCAGGCGCATGGTGACGCTCTCGATGAGGGTGGGGCCCCCTCCCTCGCGGGCGCGGTCGAGGGCGCGGGAGACGACCTCGCGCACGACGAGGATGTCCGTCCCGTCGATCAGGAAGCCCGGGACCCCGTAGCCGGGGGCCCTGAGGGCGAGGGTGGGGCAGGCGTACTGGTCTGCGGGCGGGGTCTTGTAGGCGTACTGGTTGTTGTCGATGACCACCACGAGGGGGAGCCTGTGGACGGCGGCGAAGTTCATGGCCTCGTGGAAGTCGCCCGTGCTGGTGCCGCCGTCGCCGATGTAGGTGAGGACGGCCTGGCCGTTCCGCCGGACCTTGGCCGACCAGGCCACGCCCGCCGCGATGGGCAGCATGGTGCCGATGTGGCTGATGAGCTGGGTGATCTTCTTGGGCCGGTAGCCCACGTGGAGGTTGCCGTCCCGGCCCTGGGAGGGGCCGTCCGCGCGCCCGAAGAAGTGGGCCATGATGCTGTAGGGGGGATGGCCCTTGGCGAGGTGGGCCCCGCAGTTGCGGTGCATGGGCACGAGCCACTCCTCGTCGCGGACGCAGGAAGCGCTCCCCACGCTGGACGCCTCGTTGCCCCGGCCGAAGAAGGCGGTGCCGGGGATGTGGCCCGCGCGGAAGGCGGAGTCGAGCACCTCCTCCACGGCGCGGGTCAGGGACAGAAGATGATGGAGGCGGAGGGCGGTCTCCTTGCCGGGGCGGAGGCCCTCGCGGTGGATGGGGATCCAGCGCGCATCGAGGCCCTCGATGGCGAGGTAGCGGTCCGCCAAGTCGCGGTAGAAGTCCAGCCCGGCGAGTTCTTCCGGCCGGACGGGTTCGCTCGCGGCGGCGTGAACTTCGGGTCGCATGGCGGGTCATCCTGTCAGTGGCAGCCGCCCACGGGGGTGTTCCTCCCCACCATATAACAGAAAACGGGGGCCGGGAAAGAACGGGAACGGGGGCCGGATCGGACTTTCTCCCCGGCCCGCCTTGCGGTAAAGTCGGCCCGGACGCCCGCAGCCGACCACTCTCCCCCTCCGGGGCCATCGGGAAGAATCCATGTCCAATCTGCTGGTTGTCGGTTCCATGGCGATCGATTCCGTCAAGACCCCCTTCGGCGGCCGGGAGGAGGCGGTGGGCGGCTCGGCCACCTACTTCTCCATCTCGGCGAGCTTTTTCGCCAAGATCCGCCTGGTGGCGGTCATCGGGCGGGACTTCCCCGAGGACACCCTCAAGTTCCTCGGGGAGCGGGGGGTGGACCTGGCGGGCCTGGAGCGGGGGCAGGGGGAGACCTTCCGCTGGAGGGGGGAGTACGGCTACGACCTGAACACCGCCCACACCCTGGAGACACGCCTGAACGTGTTCCAGTCGTTCCGGCCCCAGGTGCCCTCCGCCTACAAGGAGAGCGAGTACCTCTTCCTGGCGAACATCGACCCCGAGCTCCAGGCCTCGGTGCTGGACCAGGTGAAGTCCCCCCGCTTCACCGCCTGCGACACCATGAACTTCTGGATCGAGGGCAAGCGCAAGGAGCTGCTGGAGACCCTCCGGCGGGTGGACGCGGTGGTCATCAACGAGGCCGAGGCGAGGGAGCTCTCGGGCGAGTCGAACATCGTGCGGGCGGCTCGCAAGGTGCTCGCCATAGGTCCCCAGACGGTGGTCATCAAGCGGGGGGAGTACGGGGCCCTCCTCTTCCAGAACGACTCGGTCTTCTCGGCCCCCGGGCTGCCGCTCGAGAACATCTACGACCCGACCGGCGCGGGGGACACCTTCGCCGGCGGCCTCATGGGCTACCTCGCCTCCACGGGGGACCTCAGCCACGCGGGCTTCCGCCGGGCCGTCATCTACGGGAGCGTGATGGCCTCCTTCAACGTGGAGTCCTTCAGCTATGACCGGATGCGGTCGCTGACGGCGGCGGAGGTGCACTCCCGCTACGGGGAGTTCAGCGACCTGGCCCACTTCGAGCGCTCCTAGGGGAGCCGGAGGTGCGCATCATCGGCGGCCGGGCCCGGGGCCGCCGCCTCTCCTCCCCTCCCGGGGACGGGGTCCGGCCGACGGGCGACCGCGTCCGCGAGGCCCTCTTCAACATCTGGGGGCAGCGGCTGGAGGGACTCCGCGTCCTCGATGTCTGCGCCGGGAGCGGCGCCATCTCGCTCGAGGCTCTGAGCCGGGGGGCGGCCGAGGCGGTGGCGCTCGAGAGCGATCCGGCGCTGTGCCGCCATATCGGGCACGAGGCGGAGCGCCTGGGCCTGGCCCAGGGGCTCAGGGTGCGGCGCGGCGACGCGCGGAGGGAGCTGGCCCGCCTCCGCCGCGAGGGCGCGCTCCCCTTCGATCTGGCGTTCGTGGATCCTCCCTGGAAGGAGGCCGCCCTGCGCCGGAAGCTGGCCGGGGCGCTGTTCGAGCGGCCCCCGCTCTGCCTCGGCGCGGCGGTGGAGTGCCCGCGGGAGGAGGAGTTGCCGCCTCCGCCCGGCGCTCGCCTAGTGAAGCGGTCCCGCTATGGGGGCAGCGCGCTCCTCTTCTTCGAGGTGGTGGAGGGCGGCGGCTAGCGGGCGTCTCGTGCGAGGGTGATCTCAAATTGCGCGTATCATTCTTGGACGGGTGCTGAGGGATTTTGAGGGCGTTGCCGGCGAGCCGCCACAAAACTTGTGAAAAATCAGCGGGGAAGACGGAAGCTCAAGGCCCGGAGGGGCGAAGATTTTTTCCAAATTATTGATTTCAAATGTTATATGGCTATGCCCCGGAAATGGGCAGGACAAGCCAAGTGGCGCATTTTGGGGGAGTTAGCGGGGCCAGGCACAGACTTTTGCACACGTTTTCCACCGGACTTGTGGGAGGGTTTGGGGGTTCAGTCCGAGGACGCGGCTGCCGAGAGGAGGGCGGCGCTTGCTTCAGGCGTTTGATTTGATTGGCAAGACCGCGCTCGTCACGGGCGGAGGGACGGGCCTGGGGCGCGTCATGGCCCTCGCCCTGACCGAGGCGGGCGCCGACGTGGCCGTCGCCGCCCGGCGGCGGGAGAGGCTGGAGGAGGCGGCGGCGGAGATCCGGTCGCGGGGCCGCCGCTCCGCTGTCGTTGAGCTGGACCTGACCGATCCCGCGGAGGCCGC
>JACPCT010000258.1 GCA_016184445.1 Candidatus Tectimicrobiota bacterium
GGGTGGGCCATGGTGGCCGCGCCCCCCGCCTCCCGGATGACGCGGACGGCCTCGAAGGGGGAGATGAACCGCAAGGACACATAAGCCGGCCCACCCTCCCCGATGAGGTTCTGGAAGGCTTCCTCCCGGCTGGCCGCCAAGCCCTTCTCCACCAGATAGGCCCCCAGCTGGCCCCGGCCGATGCTGGAAGCGCCCCCGTAGACGCGGCGGAAGTCCTCGGCGTCGACCCCCACCCCCATCTCCCGCAAGCGGCCCAGCATGCGGCCCATCCGCTCGCAGCGATCCCAGTGGTAGAAATCGGCCTGGGCGGCCAGGGCCGGGGCGTCCGGCCGGATGAAGTGCCCCAGGATGTGGACCAGCCGCCCCTCGTGGGAGGAGGAGAGCTCCACCCCCTCGATGAACTCGATCTCCAGGCGCTCGGCCTCCGCCCGGGCCTCAGCCAGTCCCGCCACCGTGTCGTGGTCCGTCAGGGCGGCCGCCTTCAGCCCGGCCGCCCAGGCCCGCTCGATGACCCGGCGGGGAGAGTCGCAGCCGTCCGACGCGTTGGAGTGGAGGTGCAGGTCCACCACCCGGGCGGCCGCGGATACGGAAGAGAAAAGCGCACGCGACATCCAGCCCTCTGACGGAAAGGCCCTCATCGGGCAGGGCCTCCAGCGCCATCCGAGGGCGGGCAGGTTTCAAGGTGGAGCGGGCGATGGGACTCGAACCCACGACGTCCAGCTTGGGAAGCTGGCATTCTACCACTGAATTACGCCCGCCTTCTGCTAGAGAAAATAGGCGCTCGCCCGGCCAGTGTCAACAAACCATCCCCCGCCCCCGGCTGGAGATTCTCATCAATTCCCGCTGGGTTGTTCACTGGCCGGCCGCTTCCGGCAAACACTCTCTCGCGCCCCATCCGCCAGGGGAACAACGTGCTTGGATTCCGCCTCTAGCGCGCCAGCGTCCAGGCTGGGTTTCCGTAGCGCTCGCGGGCCAGGGCCTCCGCCCGGGCCCGCTCGGCGGGGGTGAGGGCCGCCTCCCGGAAGGCCATTCCGAGCGCTCCCTCCAGCCCCTCCCGGAGGGCGGCGGCCAGCTCCCGGAAGGCCACCTCCCGGCCCAGGATTTCCTCGATCCCCACGGCGTAGGGGCGGACGGGGACCCCCCCCTTGCCGCGGGGGCGGAGCAGGGCCGCGAGGCGCTCCTCCTGGCAGCGCAGGAGGACGCTCCCGTGCTGGAGGACGGCACCCCCCGCCCGGCACTGGGCGCTCCCCACCACCTTCCGGCCCCCGGCGGCCAGCTCCCACACCGAGGCGGTGGCGAAGCAGGAGCCGTGGGAGGCGTAGGCGCCTCCAGCGCGAGGGGCCGCGGGCGAGGCCAGCCCGGCAGGCACCCCGAGCCGCCGCAGGCCCACCAGGAGCCCCTCGCTCACCCGCCGGTAGGTCTCCCCGATGCTCCGCCCGAGGAGGGCCTCCGGGCCGGTGAGGGAATAGGTGAGCTCCCGGTCATGAAGGACGGCCCGCCCCCCCGTGAGACGGCGGCAGAGGCCGATCCCCTCGCGCTCCAGGACCTCCAGGCGCACGTCCCGCCCAGCCGACTGGCCTCTGCCCAGCGAGAGGGCGGGCGGGGACCAGGCGTACACGCGGAGGGCGGCGCCCAGCCCCTCCGAGGCGCGGGGGCCGGAGAGCCCCGCCCTGCAGGCATCGAGGAGCACCTCGTCCACCGCCATGTTCCAGGCGGCGGGCGCGGCGCCGGTGTCGAGGAAGCGGCCGGGGGGCCGCCGCGGCTCAGGCAGTGCGGGCGCCCTCACGGGCCGCCTCGGCGTACTGCTCGATGGAGGGGCAGGAGCAGATGAGGTGGCGATCCCCGTAGGGGTTGTTCACCCGGTTGACCGGCGGCCAGTACTTGCTCCGCCGCACCCAGGGGAGGGGGAAGACCGCGCGCTCGCGCGAGTAGGGGTGGGGCCAGGCGTCCGCCGCGATGTCGAAGGCGGTGTGGGGGGCGTTCTTGAGCGGGTTGTCCTGGCGGTCCAGCGCGCCCCTCTCGACCTCGCGGATCTCCTCGCGGATGGCGATCATGGCCTCGCAGAAGCGGTCGAGCTCCTCCTTGGACTCGCTCTCGGTGGGCTCGACCATCAGGGTGCCCGCCACGGGGAAGGACATGGTGGGGGCGTGGAAGCCGAAGTCCATGAGGCGCTTGGCCGCGTCCTCGACGGTGACGCCGGACGCCTCCTCGAGCTTGCGGAAGTCGATGATGCACTCGTGGGCCACCATCCCGTTCGGCCCCCGGTAGAGCACTTCGTAATGCCCCGAGAGGCGCTTCGCGACGTAGTTGGCGTTCAGGATGGCGGCCTGGGTGGCCTTCTTCAGCCCCTCGGCCCCCATCATGGCGATGTACGCCCAGGAGATGGGCAGGATGGCCGCGCTCCCCCAGGGAGCCGCCGAGACGGCGGTGATGCCCGCCGGGGGGCCCGCCTCAGGCCGCACCGGGTGCCTGGGCAGGAAGGGGGCCAGGTGCTTCCTCACCCCGATGGGGCCCATGCCGGGGCCTCCCCCGCCGTGAGGGATGCAGAAGGTCTTGTGGAGGTTCAGGTGGGAGACGTCCGGCCCGAACTCCCCCGGGCGGCACAGGCCCACCAGGGCGTTCAGGTTCGCCCCGTCCATGTAGACCTGCCCCCCGCAGCGGTGGACGATGACGCAGATCTCCCCCACCGCCTCCTCGAAAACCCCGTGGGTCGAGGGGTAGGTGATCATGAGGGCGGCGAGGCGGGGGGCGTTCGCCTCCGCCTTGGCCTTCAAGTCCCGCACGTCCACGTTCCCCTGCTTGTCGCAGGCGACGACGACCACCTCCATCCCCGCCATCACCGCGCTCGCCGGGTTGGTCCCGTGGGCGGAGCTGGGGATGAGGCAGACGCGGCGGCTCTTGTCCCCCCGGCTCAGGTGGTAGGCGCGGATGACGAGAAGGCCGGTGTACTCCCCCTGGGCCCCGGAGTTGGGCTGGAGGGAGATGGCGTCGAAGCCCGTGATCTCGGCCAGCATGGCCTCGAGGCCGCGGGTGAGCTCCCGGTAGCCCTCCGCCTGGCCGGCGGGGGCGAAGGGGTGGACCCCCGCGATCTCCCGCCAGGTGACCGGGATCATCTCGGCCGCGGCGTTGAGCTTCATGGTGCAGGAGCCGAGCGGGATCATGGAGCGCGTGAGGGAGATGTCCTTCTCCTCCAGCCGCGCGAGGTAGCGCATCATCTCGGTCTCGGAGTGGTGGCGGTTGAAGACCGGGTGGGTGAGGAAGGGGGAGGAGCGGCGGAACCCCTCGGGGATGCGCTCCCTGGCCGCGCTCTCCAGATCCTCCACCGCGAAGCCGGGCTTCCCGTCCTTCGAGAAGGCCTCGAAGAGGGCCGCCAGGTCTTCCCGCCGCGTCGTCTCGTCGAGGGCGGCGCCCACCGTGTCCGCGTCCACCGGGCGCAGGTTGATGCCCCGCTCCCGGGCACGCTCGAGAATTCTGGCCGCCCCGCCCTTCCCAGCGTCAATCGTCAGGGTGTCGAAGAAGGCCTCGGACTTGAGGGAGTGCCCCAGGTGCTTCAGGCCCTCGGCGAGGAGGCAGGCCATGCGGTGAACCCGCCGGGCGATGCGCCGCAGCCCCTCGGGGCCGTGATAGACGGCGTACATGGAGGCCATCACCGCGAGGAGGACCTGGGCGGTGCAGATGTTGCTCGTGGCCTTCTCGCGGCGGATGTGCTGCTCCCGCGTCTGGAGGGAGAGCCTGAGCGCCGGCCGCCCCTTGGCGTCGACCGAGACCCCCACGATGCGCCCCGGCATGGAGCGCTTGTAGGCATCCCTGGTGGCGAAGTAGGCCGCGTGGGGGCCGCCGAAGCCCAAGGGGACGCCGAAGCGCTGGGAGTTGCCCACCGCGATGTCCGCCCCGAGCTCGCCGGGGGGGGTCAGGAGGACGAGCGAGAGAAGGTCGGCCGCAACGGTGACCAGCGCCCTCCGGGCGTGGGCTTCCTTCACGAGGCCGCGGTAGTCGTGGAGCTCCCCGCCCGTCCCCGGATAGGAAAGAAGGACGCCGAAGGGCTTGCGGGCGAGGGCTTCGCCATGATCGCCCACCACGACCTCGATCCCGAGCGGCGCGGCGCGGGTGCCCACCACCTCGATGACCTGGGGATGGCACAGGTTCGAGACGAAGAAGACGCTGCTCTTCGCCTTGCTGAGGGCGTGGGACATGGTCATGGCCTCGGCCGCCGCCGTCCCCTCGTCGAGGAGGGAGGCGTTGGCGATCTCCATCCCGGTCAGGTCCATCACCATGGTCTGGAAGTTGAGCAGGGCCTCCAGGCGTCCCTGGGAGATCTCGGGCTGGTAGGGAGTGTAGGCCGTGTACCAGCCGGGGTTCTCCAGCACGTTGCGCAGGATGACGGAGGGGGTGAAACAGTCGGAGTAGCCCATGCCGATCATGGAGCGGAGGACCCGGTTGCGGCTGGCCATGGCGCGGAGGTCCGCCAGCGCGGCCTGCTCGGTGCGGGGCTCGGGGAGCCGGAGGGACGCCTTGGAGAGGATGGAGGCCGGGATAGCCTTCCGCGTCAGCTCGTCGAGGGAAGCCAGGCCGAGGGTCCCGAGCATCGCCCGGACGTCCTCTTCTCCCGGGCCGATGTGCCTTCGGATGAATTCCCCCCGGTGTTCCAGCTCGCGCAGGCTTTCCGGCATCACAGAAGCACCTCAGGGCGGGGCGGAGAGAGAACGCGGGGCAAGGAAGGGCCGCCCGCTCGGCCGGCCCGGGCGCCCTATCCTTACTTGCTCTCTTCCTCGACGAAGGTCTTGTACTCGTCGGCGTCCAGGAGGTCGTTCAGCTCCGAGGGGTCGTTCATCTCAATCTTGATCATCCAGCCGTCCTCGTAGGGATCGCTGTTGACCAGCTCGGGCTCCTCTTCGAGCTGCGGGTTCACCTCGGTGATCGACCCGGTGACCGGCGCGAAGAGGTCGGAAACCGCCTTCACCGACTCGACCACCCCGAATGTGTTGTTGGCCTCCACATCGGTGCCCACCTCGGGGAGCTCGACGTAGACCACGTCGCCGAGCTCAGACTGGGCATAGTCGGTGATGCCCACCTGGGCGATGTTGCCCTCGACCTTCACCCACTCGTGCTCCCTGGAGTACTTGAGTTGCTTTGGGAACTCCATGAATCCGGCGCCTCCCCGAGAAATGCGGCGGAACCCTGAAGGACGCAGCCTCCCCCCCACATCCAGGCGGCTCAGGCTTGCCCCCGGCGGTAAAAAGGCGTCTTGACCACGCGGGCGGCACGGGCCTTCCCGCGAATCTCCAC
>JACPCT010000259.1 GCA_016184445.1 Candidatus Tectimicrobiota bacterium
GCGGATCCGGAGGGCGATCGAGGTCCGCAAGGCGCTGGGCATCTTCGGACGGGACGGGCAGGACGGGCGGGGCTTCTGGAGGTTCGCGCCCGTGCACGCCCAGGCCATGTTCGAGTACTGCTACGGCATCGTCTGGGGCCAGCCCCTCCTGGACCTCAAGCAGCGCGTGGCCGTCGTCCTCAGCGCGCTCGCCGCCCAGCAGCTCGACGACGAGGTGGAGTGGCACGTGCGCGCCGCCCTGAACCTGGGCTGGACGCGCGGGGAGGTCGTCGAGATGCTCACCCAGCTCTCCCCTTACATCGGGCTCCCCAGGGCGAACCATGCCTTCAAGGCCGCCCTCCAGGCGTTCGAGAAAGCGGGCGGCGCGCCCGGGAAGGAACCCGCGGAGGACCCGGGGGACGCCGAGGCGGAGGAGGCGGGGGACCGCCTGCTCTCCCAGGTGGACCTGCACCCGGACGTTGGGGAGCGGCTCCGCAAGGCCTTCGAGGTCCGCCGGAAGATCGGCATCTACGGCACGGGCGGCCAAGCGGACGACGGGCTCTACCGCATCTCCCCGGCCCACAACCAGGCCATCCTGGAGTCCTGCTTCGGCCTGGCCTGGACCACGCCCCTCCTCGACATGAAGACGCGGGAGCTCATCGTCATCGCCGCCTCCACCGCGAACCAGTGCGAGAACGAGCTGGAGTGGCACGTGCGGAGCGCGCTGAACGCGAGCCTGACGCGCGGAGAGGTGGTCGAGGCGATCGCCCAGTGCTCCCCCTACATCGGGCTCTCCAAGACGAACCAGGGGATCCGGGCGGCCAAGCGGGCGTTCGAGGCGCTGGACCGCCAGAAAGCATAAAGCAAGGGGCCCCGCCCGTTGGGCGGAGCCCCCAACCCTGCCCGGAAAAGAACGCCGCCCGGCTACTTCTCCGGAATGACCGGCAGAAGGAGGTGCGAAGGCCGATCGGCGCCGGTATAGAGGGTCACCTTCCTCCCGAACACCTCCACGGGGCGATCCTTGCGGTGGTCGTGGCGGAACGGCCCCACCCCGGAGTAAATCCGCCCGGAGACCGGCTTCGCCGGGTGCTCGAAGCCCGGCCAGACGTAATCCCTGCCCCGCACGCTCAGCCCGATCCGGTAGCCGGCCGGCACGGCGATGCAGGTCGGCCAGATCTCCACGTCGAGCTCGTAGACCTGGCCCGGCTTCAGGGGCTGCGTCTCGTCGTGGGTGTGGCAGGGGCGGTAGGGGAGGGAGAGCTTCTTGTCGAGCTTGCGGCGGGAGGCGCGCAGCCAGCCCAACCCGACGGGGGTGTGGGCGTCGTTCGAGCCCTGGAAGGTGATCTCGCGCAGGTCCGGGGCGAACAGGCGCAGGACGAGGAAGATGTCCGCGTCCCCGGTCTCGGAGGAGATGAAGAGCTTGGCCGCCACGGGCCCCGTGATCTCGGTCTCTTTCGCGAAGGGGGGGGTGAGGAAGGTGAGCCCGTCGCCCAGCGCCTCGTAGGCCGCCTTGGCGCGCCCGCCGGGCCTCTTGGGGGAGAGGCTGAAGCCGGCGAGGTCGAGGTGGAACTTCGTCCACTTCGTCCGCGCGAGGGGCCACTCCTTCTCGGCCCGCTGGACGAACCTCTCCCCCGGGTGGCGCACCTGGAGCTGGACCTTGGGCTGCTTGTCCCAGCCCGTCTTCTCGCCCTTGAGGAAGTGGCCAAAGAACTTCTTCTGCAGCGCCACGCCGTAGTCGGTGTAGAAGTGGGTGAAGTGGTCGAGGCCGTGCATCTCGAGCCACTTCTGCCCGGACGCCGTGTTCACGAAACCCTCGATGTTCCCGCGTGGGTGCAGGCCCACGCCGCCCCAGTTGCCCGCCGAGAGGAGCGGCACCCTGATCCTCGAATAGTCGGGCATGCGGGCCTTCCAGTAGCCGTCGAGCAGCGGGTGGTCCAGCATGTCCTTGCCGAAGTCGCAGCGGTTGGCGCCCAGCTCCTCCGGCGTGAGCGTCTCGGGGCCCTCGACCCATTCCCCGTTGATCCGGCTGCGATCCCCCCGCGCCCCCCTGCCGTGCTGCCGCAGGAGGACGGTGTCCGTGTACCAGGTATTGCCGAACTGGGAATAGATGCCGCCGTGGTAAGCGAAGTCGCGGTAGAGATCCGCCGCCCCCTCCCACACGCACATGGCCGCCAGGTGGGGCGGCTGGAGGGTGGCCACGTGCCACTGGTTCATCCCGTAGTAGGAGATGCCGTTGAGGCCCACCTTCCCGCTGCTCCAGGGCTGCTTCCCCGCCCACTCGATGCAGTCGTAGAAGTCCCTCGTCTCGCGGGGTGACCAGACCTCCATGAAGCCCGGCGAGCGGCCCGCCCCCCGCGAGTCCACGCGCACCACCGCGTAGCCCTCGGGCACCCACTTCTCGGGGTCCACCAGCTCCCAGTTCTGGTACTTGTTCGAGGAGCCGGAGAGCGTCAGCGGATGCTTCTCGCTCAGCACCTTCCACTGGGCGGGATAGCCGTCCTGGAGGTGGAGCCACTTGGCGTAGGGGCCGTAGGAGAGGATGATGGGATACTCCCCCTTGGCGTCGGGCCGGTAGACATCGCAGCGCAGGATCAGGCCGTCGTCCATCTTGATCGGCACGTCCCAGTCAATCCGCATCCCGTCGCGCACTTCGCTCTTGAAGGTTTCCATGTGCCCCCCTGGACGCTCTCGTCCGAAGACTCTTGATGGACATCAATGATGACGAAAGGCTGAGATTCTTCCCGGAGCCCCGCCTCATTTCCCATTTCCGAAAGACAATCATGAAGACGGATCACGGTCAATGAGCCGCCGGCCCCGGGACGCGGGCCACGGCGGGGGTGGCTCCCCCTGCGTGCGTAAAGCCATCCGTGGCACTGCTCCGCCCGTCCAGACCACCCCCTTGACGAAAGCGCGCCGAAAATCCCCTCCATGCGACTTGGAGGAGCTCTCTGGGGCCAGGGGGGGGCCGTTCCGGCGCCGATCCGACCTGGGGGCCGCGGCGCGGGCCGGGAAGCGAAGACCTCCCTCCCATGCCGCGAAGACCCATGGGAGGTCGCAGGCCGAGCCGCCCCGCGTGAACCCAAATGGGACAATATGCCCCTTTTTAAGAAAAATGCCCCATTTTGCGTGGACTTTGCCGCGACCCTGCCAGCGGTCTTCTCCTTCAGCCCGGTTTTCTCCTTGATTTACAGGGGAAATCCCGCGCTTCCGCCGGATTCTTTTGGCAGACTAATTGCCACCCCGAGGAACCTGGTTGCGTGAGGGGTATCCCCCCTCCGAAAGGGAGAGCCATGACCCGCTCAAGGAAAGCCCTGTCGGGCAGGGAGATTGAGGCCGAAATCCGGCACTTCGCGGCATTTGGGGACGCCTACCGCGATTTCCTCGCCCGATTCGACAAGGAGCGGATTTTCATCGAAGAGCCTCCCGAGGATTCCTGCGGATCGGTTGCGGCTCACCTGCTTGAGGGAAGATACTTGTTGCACGCCTTTTATTACCAGCTTGAAATCAAGGCATGTGAGAAGGCGGTCTTCGAGCTTCTCGAGTTGCTGGGCCGCCGCCTGCCAGTCCGAAAGGAGAATCTGGGCCGGATTCAGTCGGTGTTCTCCTCCGGAAAGCTGGATCCCCGGGAATTCGTCGTCACCGTCTTCCGGAACCGGGGGGACCGCTTCCTGAATGTCGTGCGCGAGCAAGGCCTGGAGGAGGACCTGGCGACCTTTTTCGCGGTCTATCTGACCCGGCTTTTCCGCGTGAAGGCCTGCCGCCACCTGTGCGAGGACATCGGCTACTTCGACTTCGAGGACTGGCGGAAGGGGTACTGCCCCGCCTGCGGGCATTGGCCCGCCCTGGCCCACGTCGACCCGGGGAACGAGAAGCGCACCTTGTGGTGCCTGAACTGCGGCACGGTCTGGCCCTTCGGGCGCCTCGGGTGCGTCTACTGCCTCAACCAGGAGCAGGGGCGTATGGACCTCATCGGCCCGCCCGGCGCGTCTTCGCCGCGGATCCAGGTCTGCCACGACTGCCGGGAGTACCTGAAGGAGGTCCACAGCCCGATCCCCGCGGAGAGGTTCCCGTTCGACGCCTGCTTCCTGGGCACGCATCCGCTGGACCTGTTTGCGAGGGGCCAAGGGTTCGTCCACGAGTCCCTCCTGGCCTTCGAGGCGGACGATACCTCCCGGGAGGCGCAGCTGCTTTCGCACCGCATGCGGCTCCCCTGGGACCATTAGGGCCGGCCGGAGCGTCCTCCGCGCCCGGGAGCACCCGGAAAGCGATAGCGCGGGGGCGGCCGCCAGCGGAGCGCCCGCGCCTGGCCGGTCCGGTTCAAGGCACAGAGGCCGGCGAGGCCCACAACGGGGGTTGAGGGGAATCATGATCATCGGAGTTCCGAAGGAGACGTTTCCCGGGGAACGGCGCGTCGCGCTGGTTCCGAGCGTCATCCCGTCCCTGGCGAAGAAGGGGATCGAGGTCGTCATCGAGGCGGGGGCCGGGATCCGGGCCGGCTTCCCCGACGCCGAGTTCGAGAAGGCGGGCGCCCGCGTCCTCCCCGCCAGGGCGGAGGTGTTCGCCTCCGCCGACGCCGTTTTCCAGGTCCGGACGGTGGGGGCCAACCCAGAGGCCGGCGCCTCCGATTACGGCTTGCTCCGGGACGGGCAGATCCTCATCGGCTTCGCCGAGCCGCTCACGGCGCTTCCGCAGATGCAGGAGCTCGCCCGCCGGCAGGTGACCACGCTGGCCCTCGAGCTCATGCCCCGCAGCTCCCGCGCCCAGAGCATGGACGCCCTCTCCTCGATGGCCACCGTCTCGGGGTACAAGGCCGTCCTCCTGGCCGCTGGCATGTTCGGCCGCCTTTTCCCGATGATGATGACCGCGGCCGGGACCATCACTCCGGCCCGCGTGCTGGTCGTGGGGGCGGGCGTGGCCGGCCTGCAGGCCATCGCCACCGCCCGGCGCCCGGGGGCGCTGGTCCAGGGCTACGCCATCCGCCCCGCCGCGAAGCTCGAGGTCGAGAGCCTGGGGGCGAAGTTCGTCGACCTGCCGCTGGAGACCGCCGACGCCGCGGACAGCGGCGGCTACGCCAGGGCCCAGAGCGCCGAGTTCTACCGGAGGCAGCAGGAGCTGCTCGGGGACGCCGTGGCCAAGAGCGACGTGGTCATCACGACCGCGGCCGTCCCGGGCAAGAAGGCCCCGGTCCTGATCGCCGAGGAGATCGTGGAGAAGATGGCGCCGGGCTCCGTCATCGTGGACCTGGCCGCCGAGCAGGGCGGGAACTGCGCCGCCACGGTCCCGGGGGAGACCGTCGAGCGCAACG